>JBDNIM010000503.1:0-6140 GCA_041688295.1 Bacteroidia bacterium | reverse complement strand
CCATAAAAGATTTAGTGGATGCGTTAAGACAGCTAGGTGCAAAAATTACTTATACAGAAAAAGAAGGTTTTCCTCCCTTGAGAATAGAAGAAGGTATTGATAAAAGCAAAAAATCGGTTAACATAAAATCTGACATCAGTAGCCAATATTTAAGTGCAATTTTGCTCATTGCACCTTATTTTGAAAATGGATTACATATTTATGTTGAAGGGGTAGCAGTATCAAAACCTTATATAGACATAACTTTAAATTTGATGCATAGATACGGCATTCAATATCAGAAAATCGAAGAAACCATAGAGGTAAAAAAAGGACAATATAGAGCATCAGAAACATTTATGGCTGAGAGTGATTGGAGCAGTGCCGCTTTTTTTTATGCGGCTTGCGCTGTCAATCAAAAAGTCAGTTATTTCTTCAATAAATTAAATATAAAATCACTTCAAGCGGACACAATTACCATTGCATATTTCAGGCATTTTGGAGTGAATACAATAGAAAATGATAAGGGCATTACTATCGAATATGATGCAGAACTATATGGAATACAACCACTAGCATTTGATGTAAAAAACTGTCCTGATATGTTTCCTGCACTTTGTGCCACAGTTATTGCTTTAGGCAAAAAAGCAATTTTCATTAACACAGAAAACCTCAGATTGAAAGAGTGTGACAGAATATTGGCAATGCAAGAAAATACTGCGACCTTAAAAATTGACTTTATAAAAGAAAATAATAATATTGTTGTTGATGCAACGAATGTCGAATTTCCCGATTGTTTGTCAATCAAAAGCTTTGACGACCATAGAATTGTGATGGCTTGCAGTCTTTTTGCCTACAAAACCACTGTTGCAATAGATGATGGAGAAGCGGTTAAAAAATCATTCCCAGAATATTGGAAAGAGTTTGAAAAAAATGGCTAAAACTAATTTAATTTCTTCTCAAAAAGGACTAGATTGTGGTTTTTTTCTAACAAAATAAAATAAAGTCCAAAAATTGATTATTGTTATTAAGGAGTTTGACGGACTCTAAAAATTTAATGAATGTGTAATGGGACTTCTTGAGTGCAATCCACTAAAGCCTTTTTGCATTATACTGCAGAGCCGCTTAAGGCAAAGTTTTTTGGATGAGCTAAAAAGCAATTCGATTCAAGAATTTGCTAAAAAAGCAAGCCAAGGAGAAATATTTTTAAGCTCTTGAGGGCAAAACCTGTCGTTGCAGTTTGATATAACCCTTTTGTAGTTTTATGATATAAAAAACGAAGTCCCTTGCAAATGCAAGCGACTTCGTTAAATAAGCCTATTTAAAATTACGGATTAGTTAGCTATCGTAATTTTAAAGTTATTAGTTATTCCATTTACAGTAACTTTAACTAAATAAACACCACTTGCTTCGGCAGTCATATTAACTTCTTGCTTGCCTTGTTCTGATGTTTGAGAAAGGATTTTGCTGCCTACTAAGTTGTAAACTTCTACTTTCATTGAAGAATTTTCCAGATTATCGACTGTGAACATTCCATTATTTGGATTAGGATAAACACTAATTCCACTTTGAACACTCTTGTCATTTAAACCTGTCGAAACTTTAACCTTTTGCGTAATCTCACAATCGCAACCAGCTGCATTTTTCGCTTTCATTGTTACCAAATAATCACGAGGAATGCTATAAGTATATGAAGTAATGGGCACAGTTGAATACCCTCCTTGACCTAAGAACCATTCGTAACTTATATAGTTAGTGTTTGATGGTGTGAAAGTATAATTCAAGAAACCATTGTTTTTGATTGTGAAATTGCAAATTGGAGATTCTGTAATATTTAAATTTTTAGTAATTTCATCCGAACATCCACCAGGGTATGAAGCTTTTAACTTAACTGTATATGTTTCTGTTAATGTATTATTATATAATCTTACTGGAGAGAAATCCGTTGAAGTGCCATTGCCTAAATCCCACTCATATTGAATGCCTTGTTTATCACCCGTTGTTAAATTAACAAATCGTGCGGTTTGGCCTGCGCAAATATCATTAACTGTGAAATTAGCTTTAGGTTGAATTAATACATCAATGTTTCTGCTAATTTCTGCAATACATCCATTGGTAAATTGTGTTTTCAATTTAACTTGATAAATACCTGCATTTGGCCAATTTTGTGTAATACTTTTCGCATTTGAGCTAAGCCCTGTGCTTACATTCCAAGTGTAAATTGGACTTGGCACTGTTTCAACAGTCGTGTTTGTGAAAACAGTAGGCAAACCGCTACAAAACTGGTCGGATGTAAATGCAGGCTTAGGCATTACTTTAATCTGCACTTGTTTAGTGATGGAATCTTTACAATCAAACTCAGAAACAGCTATTAATTTAACATTAAAAGTACCGTCTGTTTTATAAGCATGTTTTGCTTGGTTGAAAGTATAAATATCCCCATCGCCAAATGCCCAAATTGAACCCAAATTACCTGAAGATAATGTAGAAGTATTAACAAAGTTAACTTCAGTCTCTGCGCATGTTGGAATTGGCGCAATAAAGTTAGCCACTGGCTTAGCAAACTGATAAGCATTTTTGCTCAACGATATTTTACAACCGCTATAATTAGCATTTAATGTTACCCTATAAGCTCTTGGCAATGCATATAAATGCGTAGGACTATTTTGAGTTGAGTTTGGTGAGTTGTCACCAAATATCCATTCATATCTAACAAGTCCGTTACCAATAACAGTCGTTTGATTTTGGAAACTTACTGCCGTTCCTTCACATTGGTTCAAAACTTTGAATTTAACATTTGGAACATCTGTAATTGTCAGCGTAATAGTTGTGTCTTTTCTAACTTTCCAAGGCTCACTAATTGCTGTTAATTTCACATTATAAACACCTGTTGCAGGGAAAACAAAGTCAGGGTCTTGAATATCAGAACTATCATTGTTTGGTGTTCCAAAGAACCATTTATAATTTGCTATTTCAGTATGGATAGTGGTTAAATTTTTAAATGTAGTGTTAGTTCCTAAGCAGATAGTATCAGGGAATTCAAAGTTTGTATTTGGCGTTGGGGCAACTACCACAAATCTTTCAATAATGGTGTCGCAGAAACTAGGTCCAAAATCCTCGATTCCTACTCTAAATCTAATAATACTGTCTAAATAGCATAGTTTCAAGTTGCGGTGTATAAACTACCTGCTGCAACACTCAGTCCAGTTAAATATTGAACAACAGGTGTGCCATTGTTTAATCTATACCCAATTTTTAACGAAGTCATTGCTGATGTTCCTAAATTTGCCATTCTCATCGCAATGGTATTGTTGCCCATTACATATTTTACAGGCAGAGTATTAATCACAGCCTGACCATCCATAGTTGACGAAGTAACAATCAAGGTATAATCTTCAACTTCTCCAAAACCTAATGCACAAGGATTTGCACCACTGCCGCCTAAATCTCCAACAACACGCACTCGGTAAACACCCGTTGATTGTCCGCTTGGTATGCTAAAGCTTCCAGAAACAATTGAACTGGCTGTTGTTGTTCCTGATGACCAAACCATTTCTGGACTGATTGCACCAAAGGTGCCATTTAGGTCCCAGTCAATAAAAATTCTTGCTTGGGTTGAGTTTCCGCTTCCATTAGTAATTGAAAAATTAACTGTTCCACCTGCCGAGGCCGAAAAAGATAGATTTGTAAAATCAAAAAATTGGGGGCTGTTCCTAATGCAGTTGTCGAGTTGTTAATTGTTGACCCAAAGGTAACATTCTGAAGGCCAATATTAAAGGTGTTAATATTGGTAAAGGTAGGGTTGCAATACACAGGTGTACTGCTACATTGAGAAAATATTTTAATGGAATACATTAAAACAGCAATCATTAAAGTAAACTTTTTTAAGTTCATTGTATATAAAATTTATGGGTCGAATATATATTAATTTTCGAATAAAAAAATAAAAAAATATTTTTAACAAAAAACCTTAAAAAAAAACAAAAGTCCCTTGCATCGGCAAGGGACTTTTGAAAATTAATTATTTTAACTATTAGTTTGTAACGGTAATTTTATTCACTGTTGTTACACCATTTATGCTAACTTTTATTAAATAAACACCTTTCGATTCTGTATTTAAGTTAATTAAAGCACTTCCGCTTTCGCTAGTTTTGCTCAAAACTTTAGAACCTAATACATTATAAACCTCAATTGTCATTGCGCTGCTGTTGGCATTGCTAATTGTGAATGTACCATTGTTTGGATTTGGATAAATGCTTATACCATTGCTGTTTACAACATTGTTTACAGATGTATTTGCACCCACAGTTTGTGTAATCTCACAATCGCAACCTGCTTGGTTTGAAGCTTTCATTTTCACAACAAAGTTGCCATTATAAGAGTAGGTATAAGTTGAAATTGGACTGTTTAAATAGCCGCCTTCGCCCGTAAACCACTCATATTTTGTGTAAGTTGTGTTTGATGGAGTGAAAGTATATTTCAAATTACCATGGTTTTTTACAGTGAAATTACAAATAGGAGATTCGCTTACATTCAATGTTTTTGAGAAAGTGTCTGAACAACCACCCAAATAACTAGCCGCTAATTTCACAGTGTAGCTTTGTGTTGTTGCGTTTGTAAACACTCGCAATGGAGCTGGAACTACATCCGTGCCATTTCCAAAATCCCATGCGTATTGAATATTTGCCCTGTCGCCTGTTGTAGTATTCACAAATCTTGCTGTTTCGCCAGAGCAAATATCTGCAACCTCAAATGATGCTTTTGGTTGTATCAAAATGTTTATCACTCTTGTAGTGGTTGCTTCGCAATTGTTTGAATATTTTGATTTCAAACTTATTGTTACCGGCCCGTTGTTTGCCCAAGATTTGTTAACAATCTCTCTTTGTGTAGAGGTAAATCCATCAGAGAAAGTCCATGTATAAACAGGATTTGTCAATGCCTCAACACTTGTATTTGAAAAATTAGTCAATTTATTGTCACATAATTGGTCGCCCATAAAATTAGGTTTTGGACTTGGTGCAATTGTAATTGTTTTTTTGATGCTGTCTCTGCATTCAAATTCTGAAACTGAAATTAAGGTTACTTGATATGTTCTTGGCGATGTATAAGTATAAGAAGGGCTTGTTGCGGTTGACAATTTGCCTGCATCATTAAAATTCCATAATGAACCTTTCAAACCTGATGAAATAGTTGAAGTATTCACAAAATTAATGGCTGTATTAGCACAAACTGCGACTGTTGGAGCCGTAAAGTTCGCAACTGGTTTTGCAAATACATACGCATTTTTTGTTAAAGTTGATTTGCACCCATTCGCATCTGCAATTAATGTTACTCTATAAACACCTGCACCTGGATAAGTTTTTGGCGGAACCGCAGATGAGTTGGTATTAAAAATTGCAGACCCATCTCCAAAATCCCATTCATAAGACAAACTACCTGTTCCAACCGTTGTACCATTTAAAAATGTTATAGCATTTCCATCACATTTATTATTAATACGGAAGAAAATTGTTGGCAACTCTCCTACTTCTACTGTTATAGTGGTGTCTTTTTTTACTTTCCATGGAAAACTTGTCGCTTCTAATTTTACTTGATAAACACCAGAATTATTAAATTCATATACAGGGCTATTCAAATCTGAAGTGTCGCCATTGCCAAATCTCCAAATAAAAGTGCTGTTTCCTGAATGGATAGTTGATGTATTTTCAAATAATGTGGCTTCGCCTAAACATATTGAAGCTGGAAATTTAAAATCAACTTTGGGTGTTGGCGCAACAACTAAAGTTCTCCTGATTGTTGAATCGCAAAAATGAGGGCCTAAATCCGAATAATTAAACGAGAAGGTTATAAAACTATCTAATAAAGCTGCTTTTGGTACAAATGTCAATTTTCCTGAGCCCCCTGCAGATGGCGCAACAAAACTATACTCAGTTGAAGGCACAATAACACCTCTTCTAGTTCTAGCTACTATATTGTTAATTTCCCATGTAGTTCCGTGGCCAGCATTTGTATAGCCAGTTGGTGGAGCCATTTCATAAGTAACAGTTTTGCCTATTTCTATAATATCTGGATCAGATGGAATACCAAGCTTTACTTGTCCTTGAAATGGTGTTCCTGTATTTACTAATGCGCCAATTGGACGGGGTTTTACAGTAATGGTT
>JBDNIM010000054.1:0-3433 GCA_041688295.1 Bacteroidia bacterium | reverse complement strand
TTAGTAATGCAACTTTATGTTTAGTTGCTTTCAAATAATTAATAACTTGAGCTAGATGTTCTGGTGCTAAATTTTCAGTTGCTTTGACTTCAACTATTAAGCTTTCAAAACATACCAAGTCTGCAACATACTTTTTATTTAATACTCTGCCATCATAGTATATATCAAGTACTTTCTCTTTGGAATAGGGCACATATTGCTTTGCAAGTTCGTAAGATAATGCTTCTTGATAAACTGGTTCCAAAAAGCCAGACCCTAATTCAGTATGAACCTTCATACAACATCCAATTACATGATAACATTCATCTTTTAAAGGATAGTCTTTATCTTCCATTTGTGATATAATTTGTGTCTATTTGTGGACAAACCCCGCACCTATTTGCGATTTCATTTGTGCCTATTTGTGGACAAAACCCGCACATATTTGTGGACAAAACCCGCACCTATATGTGGACAAAATACGATTCTATTTATGGACAAAATTTGGGTCAACATGTTCAACAATTAATTTTCTCATACTGTCCACGGTTTCCCATTCGGTATTGTTTCCTGATGTATAGCTAAATCCTTGCTCCACTTTTACTGCATTGAATTGCGAGATAAAATTTTCTAAAGGCCATTGTTGAGAGGAAGGTAAAATTGTAAAATACTTGCCCAAATCATAAGTAAAAAAGGAATCAGATGGGGTAATCATTTCTTCATGCACTTTTTCGCCTGGACGAATACCAATAATTTTTTTCTCGCAATTTGGCGCTATTGCCTCTGCAACATCTAAGATTCTATACGATGGAATTTTAGGCACAAATAGCTCTCCTCCCCAAGCATGTTCTAGGGCATGCATCACCATATCAACGCCTCCTTGCAAGGAGATATTAAATCTCGTCATATTTGGGTCAGTAATTGGAATAATGCCTTCTTTTTTCTTTTTTATAAAGAATGGAATGACCGAACCATTTGAACCCATTACATTACCATATCTAACTACAGAAAAACGAATAGGATTGGCGCCTTTTATATTGTTAGCCGCTACAAACAATTTATCCGAAGTTAATTTTTTTGCACCATATAAATTAATGTGTGCACAAGCTTTATCGGTTGACAAAGCAACAACCCTTTCAACATTGGTTTCTAAACAGGCTCTGATTAAATTATCAGCCCCTCCAATATTGGTTTTCACACATTCATCGGGATTAAATTCTGCAATTGGCACATGTTTCATAGCGGCAGCATGAATAACATAGTCAACGCCTTGAAGGGCTCTTTTCAAACGGTCGAAATCTCTTACATCTCCAATAAAATAACGCATTTCGTTGTGCACGCTCAAGGGAAAATCCTGTTCCATTTCAAATTGTTTTTGCTCATCTCTAGAGAATACAATGATGCGTCTTGGTTTTTCTTTTAGGTTAAGCAAATGCTTTGTCAATGCTTTGCCTAAAGAACCTGTTCCTCCAGTAATTAATATGGATTTATCTTTAAAAGTAAATTGTTCTTGGTTCATTTATGCTGATATTTCTTTGTAAAACTTGTTGTAGTTAATTTGGTTATTAAAATTCAAATGGTGATAATTTTGAATGGTTTTTCTATAATTTTCGTTGTTTTTTTCTGATGCCATAAAGTTTTCAATTTCTAGGGCTATTAATTGATGGTCAAAATTAAGAGGAAGCGTCTCGCCCGTTATGTCATTCGCTATTTCACTGCATCCCATTGCATCGGTAGCAAAAATAGGCAACCCATAGCTAATTGCTTCTATAATTGAATAAGGTAAACCCTCATTTCTACTTACACTTAAAAATAAGGAACATTTTTCTTCCTTTAAAAAACTTAAAAAGTCTTGATTTGAAACATGTCCTTTTAAAACCACATAGTCTTTAATCTTGTATTTTAAAATATTAGCCTTTAATAGTTCCATTTCTTCGCCATCTCCAAAATGTGTCCATAAAAAAGGTTGCTTTAAATGGCTCAATATTTCTGGTATTTCTTTAATCCGTTTACGGTCTTGCACACTACCACAAGAAACAATATGTAGTTTTCCATCATTAGGTATAATATTAATTTCATGGTGTGCTTTACTGCCTAAATAGGCGGATTCAAATTTATTAGAATACTTGGTATATTTGGATTTTAAATAATTTTTTCCATGATTGGAAACTGCAAATACTTTATCGACAGATTGCAACTGAAATTTCCTAAAAATAATTATTCCGTTTCTGTTGTCCTCTTCATATAAATCAAAAGCATGGGCTCTTGTAATTATCTTTATTTCGGGTTTTAACAACTTCACTATCCCCAAAATTGTCACCCATCGGTCCATCCAATATGAATAAAACACAATTTCGCTCAAATTCAAATATTCTAATTCTTTTAAAAGTTTTTTTGCTTTAAAAATCTGTTGAACAATATTTGACAATAAGTTTCTAAAATTTAAAATGGATTGCTTTGGATGAGAAGAAAATTCAATTAAAAATAACCTAATTACTAAAAACAAATTTTCTTTTAAAACCTGTTTTGAATTAAATGCTAGGTCATTAAATATATATTTTGTTTCAAATGCAGAATTTTCTCTTACTTCATCTTCTTTACCTGCATTTAATGGAAAAACGACTACTTTTTTGAAAAACCTTGTTAAAAATGGTATTTCATTTTTAACAAAAATCTCATCATTTCCATAAGGCGATGAATTTGTAAATAAAAAGCAGGTTTTATTAGAATTAATCATGAATAATTTTATAAATCTTTAGATGACCAATAACCGAATCTAACAAAATAGTTTTCCCAATTTCTGAGCGCATTAAAGCGTTATCCGTCTCAATAAGCCTTTCCTTTTCAGTGAATATTTGATGTGAACTTTCATCAAAATTAGTCTTATTGGTAATTAAATAATCAGCTTTCATCATTTCTAAGTTCTTTGGATTAATAAAATCAGTCCAATTTATTTTATAATTATTGTTTTCTAATGGTAATTTACTTGCAAATGGATGGTAGGGATTAATTTTAAGCATTTCTTTAAATGGATAGAATACGGAAATGTCTTGCACACATATCATTTTATTGTTTTTTTTCAATAAGTATGTATGGGCATTCTTGCTACCTTCAATGAGTTGTTTTGATTGTTTTTGAAGCGAAAACAAATGAGAACCTTGAGATTTTACAGAAATTATCCCACCAATGACAACGATTGTCATCAATACAAAATAAATTGGTTTAAACTCGATATGATTAAGCAAAACTGCAATGCTTAAAAGTAAAAAAACATGGCCTGTCCAAAGATAATGTGGCCATATTCTTTCTGTAAATAACATCACAGGCAACAAAAAGCCAAGTCCTATAAACAGTATTATTAATTCCGATGAGATTATTTGCCTTGTCCAATATTTTTTTATGCCATTGATTAAACCCCATATTATTAAAATCAGCAAGGCGAATCCAATCCATA
>JBDNIM010000502.1:0-11034 GCA_041688295.1 Bacteroidia bacterium | reverse complement strand
ATTTTCTTTCATTTCAGCCTTTTTAATACTTGGTTTGCTTTTATTTCTATAGAATTTGGGTATTCTTTGTTGTTTTTAAATTCATTGAGTGCCATTAAATAATATTTTCTAGCATTTATGTTTTCTTTTCTTACCTCATAAATGTATCCTAAATTTAGAGCAGAATAAGCAGCAAAATAGTATGGCTCATCTTTTCCTTTTAAAATTATTTTTTGATAAATTGCAATGGCACTTTCTTCTTTTTTCTGCTCTTCGTTTATTTTAGCTTGAATATAATTTATCTCCAACCATTCCTTTAAAATTGGAAGTTGATTGATATCTATTTTTTTAATTTCAGTTTCGGTTTGTTCGTAATATTTACCATCAAAAAGCATTCTTATTCTTAGGATATTGGAGCGATACATCCCGCCACTCAAAGCTTGTTTTGCTTCGCCTTCTGCAATTTTGTCTTCATCGCTATCTATTTTGCCTTTGCTCAAAACCAATTTGTAAAATTTGGATGCATCTTGTTCATCGTTTTTTAATATTGCGGTTCTCGCAAGATATCTATATGATGATTTAATTAAGTTTTCGCCTTTAAAATGTTTTATATACGAAATAAAATTTATTTCTGCATCCTTATCCAATTTCCTTAATTTTGAAATACCTAACAAATAGTTTGAATAGTGAAAAGGGTAAGTGTTGTTGCCAGAAAAATTAGAAATTACTTGAATAACATCATCGGTTTTTCCACTGTAATGCAAAAAAACGGAACGCATATAGTTTTCAAAAAGGGCGTTTTTATGGTTTTTAGAATTTGAAAGGACAAGGTCTAATCCTTTTTTAGTATTTTTTAAAATATGGTGTTGAATTTGGGCATAATAAAAGGCTGTTTCCTTTTTTAACATAATATTTTCACCATAATAGACACTTGCATTCATGTATTTTTCCAATTGCTCTAATCCTAATTGCATATTGCCTTTTATGCCAATTAGATTGGCGAAAAAATTGTATTTTGAAGGAATCGTGCTAAAAAGGCAAAGCAAAGTGCCATAGTTTTTATTGTCGGGCAAAAATGCTGGAAACGATTTTTGATTTTCTTTCAAAAGAGAAAACGATTTTTTAATATCAAAAGCTGCATTATAAAAATCATTGAACCTTAATTTTATTAATCCTTGATGAAAATAAATTTCGGCAACTATTGTTTTATGCCATGCATTGTTGAATTTTTTTGCTTCAACTTCGGCAAGGTTTCGTTTAATTAGTTTTAGATTAGAATTGTATGAATTTTTGTCTTCAGAACTAAATATTTTAAAAAACAAAGAATAGTCAATCAGCCAATGAACAGCAATATTGTCTTGGTTTAGTATTTTTTCGTTTCTTAAAATTCTATCTGCCTCATCAAATTGAAATTGATAAATACAGTTTTGTGCTTTTAAACACGAATCTGTCATTTTAAATTCCGTAGCAAAAAGTGCGTTGCCGCCATAAAAAAAAAGCACACAATATAATGTGTGCTTTAAATATACTTTTTTTTGGTTCATAGAACTAAAAAAGGGTGCTAAGTAGTTGCTTTTAGAGACCTAACTCTTCTTTTAGGTTTCTCTTCTTCTACTGGTTTTTCAACATAAATACCTGTAATTTCACTATCCACCAATATTCTACCGCAATGTTCGCAATCTATAATTTTGAAATGTTGTTTGATGTCGCTTTGTCTTTGAGGCGGAATTTTAGAAAAACACCCACCACAACTTCCTCTAATAATTGGTGCAACACCAACACCATTTTTCATATTTCTGCGTATTCTATGGTATGCTTTTAAAAGTCTTTCTTCAACCTCTGCCTCAAAACCTTTTCTTTTTTCCATCAACTCATTTTCTTCAGCTTCAGTTTCAGCAACAATTTTTTCTAATTCAGATTTTTTAACTTCCAAATCTTCTTTTCTTTTACCAATTGTAGATTGAACTTCATCCAATAAAACTTGTTTTGCTTCAATATAAGAATAGTTCTCTTTAATTCTTTTTTCAGCAGCCAAAACTTCTAATTCAGAAATTTCAATTTCTTTGTTTAATGCTTCAAACTCTCTGTTGTTTTTAACACCTTCTAACTGTTGTTTATATTTTCTTTGTAAATCTTCAAAGTTTTTAATGTTAGTTTTGTGGCTTTCAATAATCGTTTGATAATTTCCAATTTCGTTTTGTATGTTCAAAGTCCTTGTTTCAAGTCCGATTATTTCGTCCTCTAAATCAGCAACTTCTATTGGTAGCTCTCCTTTCAAAAGATTCAATTCATCAATTGTTGAATCCAATTGTTGTAATTCCCAAATAGCTTTTAGTTTTTTTTCGATTGATAAATCTACCATATATGTTTAATTGTAATATTTTACGGGGTTAGTGTTCGTTTTGCAAAAATTGACCGCAAAAATAGGCTTTTTTTCTGAAATAATTTCATAAAATATATCTAAAGTTGAAATTTCTGATTCGTAATGCCCAATATCGCAAACTAAAAGTTTTTCTTCCCCATCAAAAAACTCATGATACTTAATATCTGCTGTTATATATGCATCTGCATTATTTTGCAATGCGTCTTTTATTAAAAAACTTCCAGAACCACCGCAAACACAAACTTTTTTTATGTTTTTGCTTACAGGCGTATATTTAAAAGTATCTAAATTAAAAGATTTTTTAACCAATTGAAGAAACTCTTTTTGCGACATTTCTTCTTCTAATTCTCCTATTATTCCTGAGCCAACTTCTTGGTTATTATTGGATATTGGAATTATATCGTAAGCCATTTCTTCATATTCATGAACCTCTTTCGCTGCTTCAATAATTTGAATGACAAAATTGTTTTTAACCAAAAATTCTATTTTAGTTTCTTCTATTTCTTTTAATTCATTTTTTTTGCCTATTTTAGGATTCGATTTTTCATTGCCTTTAAAGCTGCCTTTTCCATCACTTTTAAAACTGCATTGTGTGTAATTTCCAATTTCGCCTCCTCCAAAATTAAAAACAGCTGTTTTTATTGCTTCTGTCAAATGGGTTGGACAATAAATCACCAATTTACTCAATGTATTTTGCTTTGGCCTTAATATTTGCAGATTATTAAGCCCTAGTTTCATCGCCATTCTTTCACTAACGCCTTGTTTTAAAACATTGTCTATATTCGTGTGAATTACCAAAATATTAATGTCGTTTTTTATGGCTTTTAAAACGACTCTTTCAACATAGTTTTTACCATTAATTTTCTTTAAGCCCTTGAAAATAATAGGATGGTGTGCGACTATTAAATTACAACCCATTTCCATTGCCTCTTGAATAATGGCTTCGGTAGTGTCCAAAGCTAATAAAATTCCTGTTATTTCTGATTCCTTATTACCAATAATTAATCCTGCGTTGTCATAATCTTCTTGATAGCTGCTAGGGGCATGTTTTTCAAAAAGAGTCATTATTTCTTTAATTTTCATTGCTTAAAATATGGTATAAATAAATGGACCTAAAACACTTGAACCACCAATAATTAAAATAATACCAATTATTAAAAGTAAAATGATGACTGGGGCAAGCCAGATTTTTTTCCGGTCTTTAAAGTATTGATAAAACTCTTTAATTATTTCCATGAATATTTGCAAAGGTATTCATTTTTGAGGTAATAATTTAGTTTGAGCAATAATTACTTATATATTTTTTGGCATCTAAAAAGCCAATACCTAAGGCTTTTTTCCAATCATTGCACGCTGCCTCTTTTTCCTCCAAATTATTATACGCAATGCCTCTAACCGTAAGGTTTCTTCCCATTGTTGTGGTAGCGTGTTCTATGGCTTTGCTTAAATAAAATACACTTTCTTTGTATAGTTTTTGTTGTAAAAATGAAAATCCAATATTGAATAAATAGGTTTCGTTATATGATTCAAAAAGCAATAATTTTTTATATGTTTTTATTGCTTCATCGTAGCTTTGCATTTCCATCAGTGCATCTGCTTTATGCTCCATGGCTCTGTAATTTTCAATGTCTTGCAACAAAACAATATTATAAGCATCAATAGCCTCAGAATAAAGACTCGCATCATAACAAATATCGCCTTTTAACATCCAAGCAGAAGTATCTTTTGAATCTTTAGATAAATAGAAATTTAAATCTTTAATGGCCTCCGAAAAATTATCTGTTTTGTGAAACAATAAGGCTCTTTTTTTATATAAATCTATTTTTGAAGGATTGTTTTTGATATAATGGGTTAAAAAACTAATTGCAGTTGGAATTTCATTCATGATAATAAGCAGTGATATATAATCTTCGATTGCGGCTATGGTATCTCCTTTTTGTTGAAAATAAGTGTTAAAATCATCCAAGGAAAATGGGTAGTTGTTGAGTTCTAAATGAGATTTTGCCCTTAGAAGGTAAGCATTTCTTAAGTTTTTGTTTAAAAGAATACTTTGGTTACAATCAACCAAAGCCACACTTGGTTTTTTTAGCATAAAGTTGCAATATGCTCTATAATAATATGCCTCGGCATTAGAATTGTCGATATTTAGAGTTTCTGTAATACAAATTGCCCCTTTCGCATATTCCATTTTCTTTATTTTGTTAATGCAATCTTCCAAATTAGAGCTGCCCTGACCACTCATTTTGTTGAAAATGCTAGCAAATAAGGTAAGTAGAATTAAATATTTCATGTTTTTATAGAAAGTATGCAAAAATGCAACCATTTTTTTAAAATATTTGAAAATAGATATCTACTATTGTGGAATGATTAAATTTGAGGTTGTTCTTAGTCCAGCGTTGCTCGATTTGTATGATTTAAACAATAAAAATGTTGTGGTTGTTGATATTTTAAGAGCAACCTCAACTATTGTAACCGCACTTGCCAACGGGGTAGCTTCAATCAGGCCGTGCATTAATCCAAAAGAAACTTTACAATTTAAAAACATGGGCTACATAACAGCAGGGGAAACCAATGGCGAAAAAATAGAAGGTTTTGATATTGGAAATTCTCCTTTTGAGTGTATGAATATTGATTTTAAGGGTAAAAACATAGCATTAACAACAACCAATGGCACAAAATGCTTTTTGGCAGCCCAAGCGGCAGGAGCAGAAAAAATTTTTGCAGGTAGTTTTTTAAATCTAAAGTCGATGTCTGATTTTTTAGTCGCAGATGCCAAAGATGTTTTGGTGATTTGTGCAGGATGGAAAAACAAAATTAATCTTGAAGATAGTTTGTTTTCAGGTGCACTTTTAAATGAAATGATGCGTGCCGTTGAAATAAAAATAAATTGTGATTCGTCAATTATGATGCTTGGATTATATTTAAACAATAAAAACGAAATGATAAATCTCCTTAAAAAATCTTCTCATTATCATAGATTGTCGCATTTGAGCCATGAAGAAGACATGGTTTACTGTCTAAATCAATCAATTACAGAGGGTATTTTTGAATTTAAGGGTAATGATATAAAAGAATTTTCTAAAAAAAATGAAAAATAAATTTGTTTTTTCAAAAAAATGATTATTTTTGTTGTCTAATTTATTAAAAAATGAAAAAAATAACTATTTTAATGTCTGCTGTTATAATTGCAGCATTTGCTTTTACAGGATGTAAAAAAGAAGAGAAAGAAGAAGCAAAACCACAAGTTAATGTGCCAAAAGAAAACAACTCTTTAACACAAAAAGTAACTGGAACTAGATGCCCTCCATGTGGCAGCTGGGGTTGGGAAATGATGGACGAATTAATGAATTTTGGTCAATCTAAATCATTTTTCATCAGTACATATTCTCAAAATTTTGTAGCAGAAGGGTTCATAACTCCAACAGCAACCGAAATGGATAAACAATGGAAACTAACAGGGTATCCAAGTTTTGTAGCCAACGGAAAACCTATGTTATCAAGAGCAAGTGGCGTTAATACAAATGAAGAAAAACAAATGTGTAAAAATGAAATGGATGCGCATCGTTCAGCAGCTGTAATTGCAAATGTTGGTATTGAAAAATCTTTTAATGGAAACACAATGAAAGTTAAAACTTCTACTCAGTTTTTTGCAAATGCAAGTGGCAATTATAATATGGCAATGTATGTTGTAGAAAATGATGCAATGTGGAAACAATCTGGTCACCCAAATGGCGCAAATGCAATTCCTCATCACTATGTTTTAAGAGGTTCTGTTAACGGAACTTGGGGCCAATCAGTTAGCACAGGCGATGTTGCAAGTGGAAAATTCTTTGATAAAGATTTTACTTATGATGTTGATGCTGCGTGGAATAAAGACAAAATCAGTGTTATTGCAGTTATTTGGAAATTAGATGGAGCTAAATATGTTTTTGTTAATTCTAACAAAACCAAATAAAATTTATTAATATATTTTAAAAGCAGTCTTCATGACTGCTTTTTTTATGCCTTTTTGTTTCTAATAACATTAGTTGCAAACAGCAAAGCCACTTTCATTGCAAGTGGCTTTACTGTTAGGTTGGGTTTATAATGTAATATCAATTCTAATTTTAAAATAGCCCAAACTATTTTAAAATATTATCCCGAAATTTTGGGAGTAATGCCAGCCAGCTCCGCCTTAGAAATTCTTTTTTATAAAATAAAAAAGTGCAATTTCTTGAGCAGAGATATAGATTGCAAATAAGACGATCAAGCGAAGCGTTGATTGGACTATATTGAAAGCATTTTCGGTACAATTAGCGTTTACTAATTTTGTTTCCAGTTATTTGTTTTTGCAAGCTGCATCTAAATCTTGTAATGTCTGCCGTTCTTTTTTGCTGATGCTTTTGGCTAATACCGCTATTAACTCTTTTTCGCCAAAGATTGAAACTTGACTTTTTTAAATGCTTTCGCATCAAAACAATCACATCTTTTTCGGTTAATTGAAATTGATATTTTATAGCTTCAAAAGGTGTTCGGTCTTCCCAAGCCATTTCAATAACTCTGTCTAAATCTTCATCTGTCATGTTTTTAAAGAATTTTAAATTATCGTTAAATATAACAATACAAGCGTTCTTTAAGTTTTAGTACTTAGGATTTTTAGTTTAAATAAAAAATACTTGCTGTTAAAACACCAGCAAAAGAAACCCAAACAAGATAAGGAATTAACAAAATAGCCGCTGCTTTAGAATGCTTTTTAAATTCATTAATTGTGAGGATAATAAATAGCCACATAACTATAATTTCAATCAAAGCAAATCCTATAGCGTGCATTTTAAAAAATATGAATGACCACAATAAATTTAAGCCAAATTGAATAAAAAAGAATATGTAAGCTCTGTTTTTATTAGCGGTTTGGCTGGTCCAAACCAAGGCGAAAGAAAATCCAATTAAAGCATAAAGTACGCTCCAAACTGGACCAAACAGCCAACTTGGTGGGTTCCAGCTAGGTTTATTTATTGTAAAATACCAATTTTGAATTTCGCTAACGGTGCTAAATCCACTTAAAATGCCGAGAGATAAGCTGAGAACAATGGCTAAAGTGTATTTTATAATTTTGTTTTTCATTTTATGTTGGTGGTTAATCTATCATCTTAATTTCTAGATTATTGCTTTTCCAGTAGTTAAGTTTTTGGTCTTTTTCATAAATGAAAATTCCACTATATTCTGGATTTTTTTTAAGGATTTCAATAGATTTTTCCAGCCCTGCAATCATGCAGCTTGTTGCCAAAGCATCTGCCTCTGCCGCACTTTTACATATTATGGAAGCGCTTAACATTTCGTTCATTGAAGGAAACCCCGTTCGTGGGTCTATGCTGTGGCCAAGTCTTTTTCCTTTGTAATAAAAATATTGTCTGTAATTTCCACTTGTTGCCATTGCCAAATTGTTTAAATATAATTCGCAAAATGCCACCGGTTTTTCTGCATTTAGCAAAGGTTTTTCTATTTTTATTTTCCAAAACTCATTGGCTTCATTTTTTCCTTTCACTTTCAATTCTCCTGTAATGTTGATATAATAATCATTTATTTGGTAGTCATTTTCCAACATTTTAGCTAATATATCTACCAATTGTCCTGAAGCAATGCCATTGTAATTCAACTTTTGTAAAGCGTCATTTTTCGATGGTTTTGTGCCAATAAATTCAACTTTAAAACCATAAACTTGATTTTTAAGCTGTTTAATTAAAGTAGAATCCACAAGGTCAGGATTCTTTTTGCGTTCGCCAAAACCCCAATAGTTGATTAAATCTGCTATGCTTGGATTAAAAGCTTTGTTGCTAATGTTGTATATCTTTAGGCTTAAAGAATCTAATTCATTAAAAATGTCTTTAGATTTTAAATAAGAGATAGAATCTTCTGAATTTAAGATTTCGTTTTTATTGAACTTGCTGATAATGGATTGGCTGTCATAAGTGCTAACCAAATAACTATAATAACCCATCATAAACTCAATTTTTTCTTTTAAGTTCTCTTTCCCCTTATAGGCAATTTCGTAAGTAGAACCCATGGTTTTACCTTTGATAACAATATAATCTGTGTTTTTTTTAACAGACTCGTTACAACCCCAAATTGTTAAAAGCGCAACCCAAAAACCAATGGCTTTTATGTTTTTCATAATTTGAAATCATGTATTGTTTTCATTACTTTTCCAAATACAAAGTCCTGAATTTGAACCACTTCTTTGTTATTGTTGTTAATAAAACCATAAAAGTTTTCAATGTCGTAGGTTAAAGGATTACCTTCTTTATCAAAAAGAATATTGGTGTCTTCAAATATCCCTTTCCTATGCACTTTTAATGAAGTAGTCTTGCCTGTTTTTTCTATTAAAATAAGTGTTAAAAAGGCTTGTGTTTTATAAATAGAATCAATGTCTTTTGACTTTAGGTTGATTGGAAAACCTTCGAAACTTAAATTCTCCCATAATTTTAAATAAGATTTCAACTTGTTTAAATTAATCGCTTTGTTGTTTTCCAATACTTTTCCATTCTGACTAATTTCTGGCGCGTTGCCTGAATTGTTTATTTTGAATGAATTTTTTGGAACATCAGTCCATTGCACTTCTATTTCTTTAATGTTTTCTTCCTTGCAAGCAAAAATATTTAGAGAGCGCCAAGCATTGACATCTGTTAAAAATCGAGAGTTCAAGAAACCTTGAAACCCTGGAATGTGACAAATATACGGTTCTTCGCCTTTTTCCATATAAAAATAAGTGCCCATTTCATCGGCACTGTTTATACCCACATAAAAAACTTTTGATAGGCTGTTGTTCTCATAAATCTCTACTTTGGTGCCGTTTGCTGCTAAATCTTTTAAAACAAAAGATAAATAATTTTTAGAAACAGGTTTTTTAACCCTCACTTTTCGCAAAGTTTCGAGCAAAATTTCTATTTTTACATCGCTGGCTTCAAATTCATTATTCACCAACCATTGATTATTTTTTTTGCTCAACAACACATGGTTTTTTGGATATTTTTTATTGCTCAAAAACACCTTTGAAATAGCATTTGTGTTATCAAATTGAAAATTATTATCCTTGTTTTTAAGTGTACTAATGTTTTTTTTATTTAAAAAAAAGAATACTGCAATCACTAAAATAAGGGAGGCGAGTAAAATAATTGTTTTTTTGTTCATGGTATAAAGTTGACAAATAGATTAGACACTTTGAAAGTGTAAAATGTTGCTTATCGGCTATAATTAGGTGCTTCTTTTGTGATTTTTATATCGTGTGGATGGCTTTCTTTGATGCCTGCATTGCTAATTCGGGTAAACTGTGCGGTTTGTAAATCGGCAATGGTTGCCGCACCGCAATATCCCATACCTGCGCGCAAACCACCAACATATTGATATAGCACTTCGCTCACTTTTCCTTTGTATGGCACTGTGCCTACAATTCCTTCTGGCACTAATTTTGAAATTTCTTGCTCTGCATCTTGAAAATAACAGTCTTTGCTGCCTTCTTTCATGGCTTCAATACTGCCCATTCCTCTGTAAGATTTCACCATTCTGCCTTCATAAATACTTGTGTCTCCTGGACTTTCGTCTGTGCCAGCAAATAAGCTACCAGCCATAACGCAGCTTGCGCCAGCTACAATTGCTTTTACTAAATCGCCACTGTATCGGATGCCTCCGTCTGCTATAATTGGCACTCCGCTGCCTTCCACTGCCATTGCGCAATCCATTACTGCATTCAATTGAGGGACGCCAATGCCCGCAATGATTCTTGTTGTGCAAATACTGCCCGGCCCAACGCCCACTTTGATGGCATCTGCACCTGCATCCAACAATGCTTTTGCAGCTGGCCCTGTGGCCACATTTCCTACAATAACATCTAGTTTTGGAAATGCTTTTTTAATCTTTTTTAATTCATTTATCACTCCTTTTGAGTGTCCGTGGGCGGTGTCTAATGTAATCACATCAACCTCCGCTTCCACCAATGCTTTCACTCTTTCTAAAGTGTCGGAGGTTATGCCAACGGCCGCACCCACCAAAAGTCTGCCATATTTGTCTTTGCAAGCCATAGGGTGGTTTTTTACCTTTTGAATGTCTTTAAAAGTAATTAATCCAACCAAAACACCTTTTTTATCAGTGATGGGAAGCTTTTCTATTTTATGTTTTTGAAGAATGAGTTCAGCTTTTATTAAATCGGTGCCTAAAACGCCTGTTACCAATTTTTCTTTGGTCATCACTTCATTAATTTTTTTGCTTGTAATTTTTTCAAATCTAAGGTCTCTATTGGTAATAATTCCAACCAAAATTCCTTTTTTGTCTATGATTGGAATGCCGCCAATGCTGTTTTCTTTCATCAACTTAAGGGCATCTCCCAATGTTGCATCACCAAACAATGTAATTGGGTGTTGAATCATGCCGCTTTCGCTTCTTTTTACCTTGGCCACTTCTTTTGCTTGTTGGGCAATTGTCATATTTTTATGAATCATACCAACGCCTCCAAATCTAGCAATTGCAATGGCCATTGCGCTTTCCGTGACAGTGTCCATAGCAGCAGAAACGATGGGCACATTGATAGAAATATTTTTTGTTAATTGTGTTTTGGTATTTACATCGCGAGGCAGAATTTCGCTATACCTTGGTAAAACCAATACATCATCGAAGGTTAAACTTTCGGAGACAATTTTGTT
>JBDNIM010000053.1:0-8044 GCA_041688295.1 Bacteroidia bacterium | reverse complement strand
GCACATGGAAAATAAGGATAGAAAAAGTAACCAACATTCCTATTACATTTGGTGGACGGGCAGAGTTTAATGTTGCCAATTGCTTGCCAGTTATTTTAGCTGCTTTTTTAAGAAACTTTAAAATAGAAGACATTAAATCTGCTTTGCAAACTTTTATTCCTTCGCCAGCTCAAACGCCCGGCAGAATGAATTTGTTTAACTTCAATAACTTTACAGTAATGGTAGATTATGCTCACAACACCGCTGGTATTCAGGCAATAGGAAAGTTTTTGGCAAAAACAGAAACCTTTAAAAAAGTAGGAATAATTGCTGGTGTGGGCGACCGCAGAGATGAAGACACTATTTCTTTAGGGGCAGAGGCGGCAAAAATATTTGACGAAATTATTATTAGACAAGACCGCAACTTAAGAGGCAAAAGCGATACTGAAATTATTGATTTAATTATAAAAGGCATCAAACAAACAGACCCAAACAAAAAAATTACAGTTATTCCTTTAGAGAGAGAAGCCGTAGATTTTGCTATAGAATCTGCCGAAAAAAACTCATTTGTTGTTATTTGTAGCGATGTGGTACCCGATGCGCTAGAGCAGATTATTGAACTAAAAGCAAAAGAAGACAATTCATTTTTAGGTTAAAATTGATACAGAGATTAATGCCATTATATTTATCAAAGAACATTAATACTCTTTTCAAAGAGGTGTTTTTTATGTAAAACAATTCAACTACATCTTTATAAAGCTCAATTTAAAATGCAAAAACTACCAGAAAATCAGCTGTTGAATAATGCAAAAACATTGCTTTTGCCCGCAGTGTTTTTATTTGTTTTTTTAGCACTTGTTTTGCCCCAAACTGGGCATCCATACGACAATCATTGTTGGGCTAGATGGGCGGAAGGGCTTTTTAACAATGGGTTGAAATGGGGATACGACAAAAATAGTTCTATCAATTATTTGCCTTTGTATGTGTATGTTCTAAAGTTATATTCTTGGTTTGCAGGCAGTGCAAATGCTTGTTTTTCTAATATTTATTACCTCAAATTATTCACTTTGGTTTTTGATGTTTTATCCATCATTGTTATGTGTAGTTTTATTCAAAATGAGACCAAGCGTTTGCAATGGTTTTTATTTGGCGTTTTAAATATTGGTTTTTTATACAACACCATTGTTTGGGGACAAGTGGATGGTATTTTTTCTTTCTTTGTATTGGTTTCTTTTGTGGCTGCTTTTTATAAAAAAACACTGTTTTCTACCATTTTATTTTTAATTGCGCTCAATTTCAAACTACAAGCCATCGTCTTTCTGCCTTTTTTAGGAATATTTTGGTTGCAACAAGTTACAATTAAAAAAGCCAGTCTAATAGTTTTTAGCATTATGCTTGCTCAATTTATTATTATTGCACCTTTTGTTTTTTATGGCAATGCAAAAAATATTGTAAAAGTGGCTTTTGGTTCGGTAGATTATTTTCAGGTGGTGAGTATGAATGCTTTTAACATTTGGCATTTGCTACTCAATGGCGACTTAATGAAAACGCCTGACAATATTACTTTTATGGGTATTAGCTACAAAAATATTGGGCTTTTAATGTTTGCAACGGTATCTTTTGTTTTGCTGTTTCCTTACCTAAAAAATTTGTTGCTTTATTTTAGACAAAAAACCACGCAACCTTTCACCCTAAACTTTCATATTCTCACATTGACACTTATTGGATTCAGCTTTTTCTTTTTCAATACCCAAATGCACGAACGATATGTTCATCCTTCTATTGTGTTAATCAGTTTTTATGCCATTTTAAACCAGAAATGGGGTTTATGGTTGTTATTAACCGTCAATTATGCGCTAACATTAGAAGGACTTGTTCAATTTTTGAAATTAAACAATTACAACACCCTGGTTTTTGATCCAAAATTTAGCGCAGCAGTCTTTCTAATAGGCTTTCTATGGTGTTTTAGTTTGTGGGTTAGTGAATATAAAAAGGCGATTTCCAATAATTAAAAGCATTTTGATGTTAACTAATTAACATCAAAACAATACTATATTTTTAATTTATTGATAATTTATGGTGGTCTCTTAATGTTTAACTCACAAATATTTTTTGTGCAATTAACTCTATTTTAAAAATGCAGTAACATTTCATTATCAATTTTGCAGGAACATAATTTAACCTGTAATACTACATGAAATCAACCAAACTTTTTATTTTTATTTTTATTTTTAGCTACTCTAAATATGCGAACGCTCAAAGTTTGCTGCATTATTGGAACTTTAACGACATCAGTTCATTTGCTAACCATATTGGCCCCACATCTTCTATAGGTGGAGGAAAATTAGATACCCTTAGATTTTCTGGAGGCACAAGCTTATTAGACCATGCCAATGGCACAAACACAGATTTGAATTTAAATTTAAACGCAAGAAATGGCGATGTTTCTAGCACACACCTTAGATTTAATAACCCTATTTATGGCGCGCTAATTTTTTCATTGCCAACAACAGGATATAAAGATATTGAAGTTAAATACGCATCAGCCCGATCCGGCTCTGGCGCTTATTTGCAGTTTGTGCATTACACAACCGATGGCACTAACTATATTTTATATGACACCATGCGTCCTAATACAAGTTCTGGTCAGCAAATATTTACGATTGATTTAAAATCGGTGAATGCAGTAAACAACAATGCCAATTTTAAAATCAGAATCACTTTCGGGCAAGGTGGTGGTGGATTGGCTGGAAACAATCGCATAGATAATTTTACATTAGATGCCGTTTCTCTTTCGGGAGGAGATGTTACAGCTCCGACTGCTGTTTTCTTGCCCTCCAAAAATTCAATAGATGTTTCTGTAAATACTGCCCCAACAATTACTTTTAATGAAAGTATAAGATTAATCAATAATAATGCAATTACAGCCAATCATTTGGACACAATTATTATCCTAAAAAAGGACAATGCCAATGGCGCTTTGGTAACTTTCACTTCAAGTATAACAGGTAATGTGGTGAGAATTACCCCAAGTATCAATTTAGATAACAACCAAAATTATTATTTATACATTAGACCAAATTTAATTGAAGACCTGAGTAATAATAAAATAGCGGATACCTTATTTTCAAATTTTAAAACCATCTCTGTTCAAACGATTTTTAATGCAGGTGATTTAGTGCCAATTGCTTACAGAATGAATGCCATTTCTACAGAAGATGAAATTGCCTTTCTTTCTTTAGTTAATATTTTGCCTGGAACAATAATTAATTTAACAGATGCAAAAAACACCACAAATGTGCCTGCTCAGTGTGCTGGTGGATTTGTGTGGACAGCTCCACAAAGTGGTGTTGCCACGGGTTCGGTTATCTCTATTCAAACAAGTGCTGGTGTTGCAAATATAGGAACAGTTTCGGGTAGTACTTTTGGTTTGTCATCTGGAGGCGACCAAGTGATTGTTTATACAGGAACTAATACAAGTCCTAATTTTATTGCCGCTTTAAGCTCAAATATTTGGGATGCAAATAATATAGTTTGTAGTGGAAGTATTTCTAAACTACCAAATGGTTTAATCGATGGCACTTCATCAATCAATTTAAGTTCAGCATCAGGAAATGTTTTAGGCAATACAGCCAATGCTTTTTATCAAGGCCCGCAAAATTTGCCCTTATCTCAAATCAGAGATTCAATTTTGAATATTTCATATTGGACAACAGCTGCCAGTGGAACTGCTCCACAAACATGGCCTTCATGGGCTTTTGATGGCCCTCCGGTAGTAGAATCTGCAAAAGTTTTAAGTTCTAATGCAATCCAAATCATTTTTAATAAAGATTTAAATAATGCAAGTGCTACTAATTTGTTGAACTATACAGGAGTTGCTAATTTAAACTCTGCAATACGAACCAATAATGGCGCTTTAAAAGACACTGTTATTCTTAATTTCTCAAGTAATTTTACAAGTGGAAATAGCTATTCAATTACAATAGCAAATGTTTTGGCTAATGATTTAAAAATGATGTTTTCTCCTTATGTTTTCAATTTTACATACAATACAACTTTAAAACTTCAAAAAAGCTTTGTGGTTGTAAATGAAAATATTGGCACTTTAAACTTTGTTTTAGATGTGGAAAATCCTGCAACCGGAAGTGTAAATTTAGTAGTAAAATCTGCTCCATTTAGCACTGCTTTAGCAGGAACAGATTTCACTTTGGGTTCTCAAACAATCAATTTTACAGGTTCAAGCAATCTTATAAATATCAGCATTCCTATAAACAATGATCTGTTAGAAGAACAAGATGAGTATTTCGTTTTAGAATTTATTAATCCTATAGGTTCACAAATTTCAGGAGCTATTTTTGCAACTATTTATATTAAGGACAATGATAAAAAAGCGCCAATTGCTTCTAAAGATTTAGAATTAATTTATAAGAAAAGTTTCGACCCATCAGCAACAAGTAGTACTTGCGAAATTGTTGTGTATGATTCTGCATCCAAACAATTGTTTGCAACTAGTTCAATAGAAAATAGATTTGACATCATTAATTTTGCTAATCCTATTAGCCCTGTTACATCAAAATCTGTAAGTATGACAACTTATGGCAACATTACAAGCATCGCTGTAAAAAACGGTATTTTGGCCGTTGCTTCCCCAAATCCAGCAACAGAATTGAATGGCAAAGTGGTGTTTTTTAACACTAATGGCGATTTCATCAAAGAAGTTACAGTTGGAAATTTGCCCGATATGATTACTTTTACTCCTGACGGAAAATATGTAATGACAGCCAATGAAGGCCAGCCAACTGTAAATTATTCTGCCGACCCAGAAGGTTCTGTTTCAATAATAGATATTTCGGGAGGTGTCGCCAATTTAACCCAAAGCAATGTAACGACTTTGTTGTTAACACAGTTCAATGCTCAGGAAAGTGCTTTAATTGCAGCAGGTGTCAGAAAAACTCAAAAAACTAGTACTTTGTCTCAAGATTTAGAACCTGAGTACATCACTATTGGTTCTGATAGCAAAAAAGCGTGGGTAGTTTGTCAAGAGAACAATGCTATTGTTGAGATAGATTTATCTACTAAAACTTACTCCAGTATTTGGGCATTAGGGACTAAAGATTGGACAGTTTCTGGCAATGGTTTTGATGCTTCAGACAACAATCAAAATATTTTATTGTCGCAGTGGCCTGTCAAATCTTTTTATATGCCTGATGGAATAGCCTCATTTAAAAAAGATGGCATTAATTATATTGTTACTGCAAATGAAGGAGACGAAAAAGAATACATTGGATTAATAGAAAGAGCCACTGTGGGAGCAACCACCTATAAACTAGATTCGGCTAAATTCCCGCATGCTGCCATGCTTAAATTAAGCCACAACTTAGGTAGATTTAGAGTAAGTAATTTGAATGGTGACACCGATGGTGATGGCGATTTTGATGAAATATTTAGTGTAGGCACTCGCTCTTTCTCAATTTTTAATGCTGATAATAGAACTGTGGTATATGATAGTAAAGATGATTTTGAACAAATTACTTCTAAAGACACAAACTTTGCTAAAGTATTTAATGCCGACAATGGCGTTAATGGCGCAAAAATAAGAAGCAGAGCAAAAGGGCCAGAGCCAGAAGGCGTAGTTTTGGCAACAATCAATAACAAGATGTATTCTTTTATAGGATTAGAAAGAACGGGCGGTGTTATGGTTTATGACATTACCAATCCTCTAACGCCAAAATATGTTGATTATAAGAACCCAAGAAACCAAAGTAGTTTCAGTGGCGATAACGGCCCAGAAGGCATCATTTTTATCTCAAACAAACAAAGTCCTGATGGCAAACATTATATAGTGGTAGCCAACGAAAACAGTGGAACTTTAGGTATTTATGAAGTAAAAGTAAATACGCCAATTGTTGGTATAAATAATTTAAGTCTAAAAAATGAAATAGTAATTTATCCCAATCCAAACAAAGATAGAAATATATTCTTTTCTGAAACTGCAAGTGGAGAAATACTTAATATTTTAGGTAACAAGGTTTTAGAATTTCAAGATGCTAAAACCCTCAATTTAGTTGATTTCAACTCTGGATTGTATTTTGTAAAATTAAACAATGGTCAACTTTTAAAATTAATTGTAGAATAAAATAAATAGGTTGTAGCAAAAAAACCATGTCTTTGGCATGGTTTTTTTCTTTTTTAAAACTTAATACAAGTCTGATTTTTTGCTTTAAAATAAGTTTTTTTGTATTCTTCAAAATTCACTTAAATTCGCAATGTAATGAAAAAGTTTTTTTTACTGATGTTTTTAGGGCCTATTTCTGGTTTGTTTTCTCAAAATAATGATCGTGGAACTTTCTCTGGAAACTTTATGAGCAATTTGCAAGCTTACGACAAAGACGACAAAATTGGCGCAAACACAGAGGTTTACGATAAATACAAATCCAGTGCAGATGCTTGGTTATTTTTAAATTACAATGTCAAAGGCTATAGTTTTGCAATGCGCTACGATTTGTTCAACAACTCGCCTTTGATGAACCCAATTAGCGTTTATAACAAACAAGGTATTGGTTTTTGGCAAGCTTCCAAAGATATTGGCGACCTCAATTTAACCGTTGGCTATTTTTACGACCAATTTGCTTCAGGCATGATTTTCAGGGCTTATGAAGACAGATTAATAGGTATCGATTATGCCATTCAAGGTTTAAGGGTGAAATATAAATACGAAAACCTTTCATTAAAAGGATTTGTGGGACAACAAAAAGGCAATATTTTTTCGGGCGATAGATTTGGCCTTTCCCCTCAAGCAATCAAAGGTTTTAATGCAGAATATTATACAAAAATAAAAAACACAAATGTTACATTTGGTGCTTCCACTGTCAACCGTTCTTTAGACCAATTATCTATGAACAAAGTGGCCGACCAAATAAATGCCCAGCCTTTAGAAACCCGTTTCATTCCCAAATACAACACTTATGCCTTTAATGGATATGCAGACTTAAGCTATGGAGATATCAAATTTTATAACGAATATTTATACAAAACCAATGAGGCAATTTTTAACCAAGATGCTAGCAGCTTATTTAATAAAGATGGCAATATTTTATTTAGCACGCTTAGCTATTCTAAAGCCAATTTGGGCAAAAAAAATAGACTCTCTTTCGGTTTAAATTTGCAGTATAAAAGAATAGAAAACTTTGTTTTCCGAACTTCCCCTTTTGAGACATTAAACAATGGTTTGATTAGCTATTTGCCATCTATTACCAGACAAAACTCTTACCGTTTGCTGTCGCGATACAACGCAGTTACCCAGTTTTTGGGCGAACAAGCTTACCAAGGCGAACTAACAATAACCCCAAAACGAGGCACCACAATAACAGTAAATGTCTCTAAAGTGAACAGCCTAAAATCTAATGGAAAAAATGGTAACGCCAAACACCTTTTTAGCGAAAATTATTTAGAAATTCAGCACAAGTTGTCTAAAAAATCGAAGATAAAACTAGGTGTTCAAAACATCTATTACGACCAACAGCGCTACGAACAAAAAGACACCACTTATAATGATGTGCAAACCGTTACCCCTTTTTTAGAATATAATTATCAAATCAACAAAAAACTATCCCTTAGAATAGAAGCCCAATATTTAGAAACCAAGCAAGATTTAGGCAGTTTTGTAAACGCCATTGTGGAGATAAATTACGCACCACACTGGAGTTTTAGTATTGGCGATATGGTAAATTCTAAGCCACACCGCTCGGCAAACAGCATCATTCCAAAAGAAATTATCCATTATTACAGCGGCTTTATTGGTTATACAAGCGGCCCCACAGTTGTAACCCTAGCCTATATTAAACAGGTGGAAGGCGTAAATTGTACAGGCGGAATTTGCCGACTAGAACCAGCTTTTAGTGGCGCAAGACTAACTCTTAGTACAAGTTTTTAGTTATTGTTTAAGCGTGAATGGTTCAAAAGGATTTAAAACTGTTTTTTATAAAAGTTTCTTTCTATCTATTATGTAAATTATTTAAAAAAAGCTATTAATCATATTTAAAATCATTGTTGTCCGATAAAAAAG
>JBDNIM010000501.1:0-4153 GCA_041688295.1 Bacteroidia bacterium | reverse complement strand
ATCAGGGAAATTGTACTTTTCTTTTAAATTAACGACAACAAATCCAGATGGAAATAAATTCAAATACTCAAAATTAATAGGCAAGTTGCCCGAAAGTTGTTTGCCATTTATTGATGTTTGTTCTGCTCTAAAACCAATATTATATTTTATTAGTTTAATAGGAGAGTGGGTCAACATTAAATAGGCCGCACTTACATTTTCGTTGTATATCAATTGGTTTTTTTGTGCCAAATTTTCTGTCCAAGCATTCAATAAATAATCAAAAGTGTCTATTTTAAAATCGTTATTAAACATTCTAGCCGTGTATTTTAAACCAGTTTCAAGCTTCAAGTAATCATTCAATGGTTTTGTATAGTCCAACTGAGCAACATGGTTCATAAAATTATTGGTATTTAGGTTAAATAATTTATTGGGACTGACTTGAGTTGATGTTTGAGAATAAATATCTAAATTGTTTTGTATCACATCAATTTCGGTTGTTCTGTCTGTGTTTGATAGGTTGTAGGAAGCGCTGATATTATGGCTATTGCTCTTAAAAGTTTTTTTGAATAATAATCCCATGTCATAATTTAAAGAATTTCTTTTTTCAATATTATCTATTTTTCTAAGCCTATTCAATTCTAGATTTCTGTTACTAAATCTTATATCTGTAGATTCCGAATTGTTATCATAATTATTGGAAACCAGATAATTCAAAGACCACAAATATGGTTTTGATGGTTTAAAATCAATATTCCCTGAAAATGCTCCATTCAAATTTAGGTTTTTACTGTTTTGATATTGATTTAAAAAATAACTACTGTCTTTAAAAATATTCAATCTTTCATTATAACTGCGGCCCCAAATATCATTTTGCCTAAAAGAAACGGTGTTTGATGTACTCCATTTTCCTTTGTTATAGTTATAATTTGCAGCCCCATTGTATTTATTGTTGTTGCCAACCCCTAAAGTAACAGAACCGCTTTTGCCTTTGGTTTTAATTTGTTTTAGCGTAATATTGATATATCCACTAATGCCTTCTGCATCTTGTTTTGCCCCAGGATTTGTGTTCACCTCAATGCTCTCAGCATTTGCCGAAGGAATTTGCATCAGCATATTTTGCCTGTCAATACCCGATAAGCTACTTTGTTTTCCATTGATGTAAATAAGCACATTCTCGCTGCCTCTCAAAGAAATATTGCCTTCACCATCCACACTTATAGCCGGAATTTGTCGTAAAATATCAAGAGCTGTGCCACCTGTTGCCAATGCGCTGTTTTCTACCGCATACACTTTTTTATCCACCTCTATTTTATCCACCACTTCCGTTTTCTTAGCTTTCACACCAACACCTCCAATGCTTATGGCACTGCTTTCTAAAAGAATAAACCCTAAATCGATGTTGTTTTGGTTAAAAACATTCAGCGTTCGGGTTTGAGATTTATAACCAAGTTTAGAAAACAAAACTGTTACATTATTACCCGAAAAACAAATGTTAAAATAGCCCAAAGAATCTGACGAACCAAAAGCAATGATTTTTTTAAGGTTATTGGTGTTGTATATTTGGATAACAACATTGTTTAACACTTGGTTGCTTGCGCTGTCTTTTAAATTCCCTGTTGCACAAAAACTATTTTGCGCATCTATTTTAAAACTGAAAAATAAAGTTGATATTAATAAAATAGAAAATTTAGCCATATTGGAATACAGAATTAACGAAGGGAAAGAATAAAGACAATTAAGATAGAAAAAGGTTTTAAAGCCTATCGTTTTTTTACGGTTAGTTGCTCAATGCGTTTTTCATAATTTTTGCCTTCAAAAATTCTATGAACATAAATACCAGGCGTGTGAATTTCGTTCGGATTTAGCTCACCAGCCTCCACCAGTTCTTCAACCTCCACAATGCAAACCGCAGCTGCCATTGCCATTAGAGGGTTGAAATTTCGGGCAGTGTCTTTATAAATTAGGTTGCCGTGTTTGTCGCCTTTCCATGCTTTTATTAATGCAAAATCTGCTTTAAAAGCATATTCCATTAAATAGGTTTTACCATCAAACTCGCGCGTTTCTTTTCCAATAGCCACCTCTGTGCCCACACCAGCGGGTGTATAAATGGCCGGCATTCCATAGCCTGCTGCCAAACAACGGGTAGCCAAGGTGCCTTGCGGAATCAACTCAACCTCCAATTCTCCACTCAATAACTGTCTTTCAAACTCAGAATTTTCGCCAACATAAGAAGCAATCATTTTTTTCACTTGCTTTGTTTTTAACAATAAGCCAATTCCAAATTCATCTACACCAGCGTTGTTGCTAGTGCAAGTGAGGTCGCTAACTCCTTTTTTCACCAATGCAGCAATGCCATTTTCGGGAATGCCACACAAGCCAAACCCGCCAAGCATAATTACGGCACCGTTACTAATATCTTTTATTGCCTCATCGGCATTAGAAACTACTTTGTTCATTTGCCACAAAATTAATTAAAAATGATTGATTTAAAAAACAGAACAAAATTTCATTTTTTTCAGCACTACAATGCCAAGCAATGGAATAAAAAAATCAAAGCCTACACACAAAACAGGCAGGTTTTCAATCAATAATATAAATAGATTAAAAAGTTCTGTAAAAAATAATACATTTGCAGTCCATAAAAAAATGGCCCTTTAGTTCAATGGATAGAATAGATGTTTCCTAAACATTTGATCCAGGTTCGACTCCTGGAGGGGCTACGAAATAAAATGATTGTTTTACGGATTGCTTTCATTTGGAATCTTTAATCCCTAATCCCTATTTCCTAGCCCCTAACTTCTAAAAGATTAAGAAGCTATTTTCCTGCTTTCCGTTTTTAGGCCTGCTGCCTTCTCGCCCGCTAGGTTAGGGTCATGGCTCAGCCTAGACTGGTCAGCCCTCATTGCCCCAAGCCTAGCAAAAAAACCGCCAAGCAGTCAGCAAGAGCTACCTCTGCAATCAGGATTAGTTGTTTTTAATATGTTAATTTTGGGTTTTAGATTTTCGGTATTCCGTTTGCAGAGTGCATTCGCGTGCGTCATTCCTTATCGGCTGAGCCGTTGCGGCTCTGCGAATATTCAGAATCTCTCTTATAATTGGATGAAATAAATTCCAGCCCTAGGTCGGCTAATCAGACACAGCATCGGACTTTAGTCCGTTGTATTTTAATTGATTCTGTGAAAATTTCCCTAATTATATAAAAGCACCTTCCCAAAGGCATGTTTTTTTTGTGAAATTTGGTTTTGTGAGATATTGGATTATATTTGCAAGCGTGAAAATGAATAACTTAACTATAACTTCAGGTATTTTAAAACAAAAAAATGCGCAATTCGCATTTTGCATATATAAACTAATAAAACAATGACAGGCCAACACTTTGACAATAAAATTAAACCAATTGCAACATTGATGGAGTTTCGTATATTTGCATGTTATCTGCAAATATGAAAAGTGAAAAAGTAAAAATTCTAATTGCGAGTGGACTAATATTATGTTCTATTATATTGTATATTGTGGTTAGTCTTACGCATCTGAGAGTTAGCGAAACAGAAACAAATATACTTGTGTTTGCTATGTTTTTGGTTTGGGGGCTAACTTATTTCTATATTTCGCTTAAATTTATTTTTAAGGATAAAAATAAATTTACAGCAAATCTTTTTAGACTATTTTATTTTACGTCTATGTTCCTTTTTACAATGACTTTGCCGATTATAAATTATTGTGACGGTTGGCAAACTCGCCAAGATATGGGTAATGGTCTATCTGAATATTTACAATTTATTGGAATAATATCAGGCACGTATTTTCTTTTCCTCGCCTTACTTTATTTAGTTAACATCATCATAACAGCATTGAATTATTTTAAAAAGAAAACCACATTAAAAAATGTAATTTCCTCTATCATAATTCCACTAATAGGTTTGATTGCAACAATAATATTTTTCATTACAATAAATGCTTTCGGACTGAATAACAATGGTAGGTGTGACATTATAACTGGACCATCTGACACTGGCTTATCTTACATTCTCTTTATTACGATAATAATTAATTTAGTACAATATAAAATATCAGCAGATAACAGCGTGTATGAAAAATAGCGGGTTTAGTGCTAAATCAAAGGTCAGTGCTTTTAATAAAAGTCAGTGCCAAACTGAAAGTGAAGTGCTTT
>JBDNIM010000500.1:0-1251 GCA_041688295.1 Bacteroidia bacterium | reverse complement strand
ATAAAAAAATAAAAAAATAAAAAAATAAAAAAATCAAAACTAATGTGTTAAAAATTAAACATTTAAAAATGAAATTTATTATGATTCTAAATAAGAGGGAAAGATTATTCCAATAGAATTTTTATTTTTAAAGCATAGACAAATAAATAGCATAAATTGCCATTGTAATCCCTGTTATTTTGGTCTTATTAATGGTTTCTTTAAAGAAAAAGTAGGCGCCCAAAAAGGATAAAAGCATAATTGAAACATTGTTAATGAGATAAAACTGATTAGATGGAAATATTTTAGTTCCTAGTGCCAAAACCAAACAATAAATAGAAAAATAGTTGGGTACGCCAAGCATCAAACCAAACACCAAACTTCTTTGGTCGCTAATAATTTGCTGTCTAATAATAAGTTTGTAAATTAATGATGTGCACAAGGCTCCAAAAAATATGACTGAAACTCCTGTTGCTTCGTCTATATTTTCTTTTGAAAACATAATTTGTATTTGATTAATTAAGGTGTCAACCAATCCAGATCCTATAAAAACCATAACTAAAAGTAATAGACCTTTTTTTGAGTTTTGGCTTTCCTTTTTATTAGGTTTAGAAATCAAAAAGACAGCTAATATTGCCAAAATTAATCCTATAAATTTTCCAATACTATATGGTTCGTTTAATAGCAATGCACCAACCAAAACTGGAATAATTAAAGATAGTTTTGCTGCCGCAGAACTGATGCCAACACCTGCAATTGCAGCCGCTTTTCCCATCAAAAAAAACACTGTAAAAAACAAAATACCCAAGCCCAAACAAGCGAAAAGCGCATTTAGGGTCATTGTATTAAAGTTGAATCCCTTGTTTAAAACAAATGCTGTGGCAATGCAAGTCAAATAGTTTCCTGTAATTGCGGTTGCCAAATTTATGTTTTTCTTATCAAACCATTTGAAAATTACAAAGACGAAACTTGAAAAAACAATTGAAAGCAGCAAAAAACCCATTTTCTAGTATGCGTAGTCTGCTAAATATAGATATTCTTGTGTTAGTTCGCCATTTTTACAAATTGTTGCTTTATCAATTATTGGGCTTTCTGGTTTCAATAGTTCTGGCAAAACATATTCTATCAACATTTCACCAAAACCTTGACTAGCATCCTTTGGTAATTCCGTTGGTAAATTGCTAACAGCCATAATATCTATTGTATCATCAAGGTATGGATCCGTCATTGTTTGCGAAATTGGGTCATAGCCAAAAACAGGGTCGTTTGTTT
>JBDNIM010000499.1:0-4054 GCA_041688295.1 Bacteroidia bacterium | reverse complement strand
CTTATCATGGAATTTGAAAAAGAATTCAACATTGCAATTCCTGATGAGCAAGCAGAGAAAATAGGCACAGTTGGTGATGCTATTACTTACATCGAAAATAACACTAAATAATTAGCAACCCCTTTAACAATAAATTATGCAATTTAAACGCGTAGTTGTTACAGGTATGGGCGCTCTAACACCTATCGGTAACAACCTTCAAGAATATTGGAGTGGATTATCTAATGGTGTTAGCGGTGCTGCTATGGTGACCCTTTTTGACACCACAAAGTTCAAAACAAAATTCGCTTGCGAGGTAAAAAATTTCAATCCAGAAAATTATATGGATAAAAAAGAAGCTCGCAAGATGGATAGGTTCGCTCAATTTGCTTCTGTAACGACAGATGAAGCCATCAAACACTCTGGCCTTGATTTAGAAAAAATAGACAAATCAAGAGTCGGTGTAATTTGGGGTTCAGGCATTGGTGGCCTCACATCTTTTTTTCTAGAAAGTGCAGAATATGCTAGAGGTGACGGCACGCCTAGATTCTCTCCTTTTTTTATTACAAAAATGATTTCAGACATTGCAGGTGGCTTGGTTAGTATTAAATATGGTTTTGGAGGCCCTAATTATACAACTGTTGCTGCATGTGCATCAAGCAATAATGCATTAATTGATGCTTATTTGTATATCAAATTAGGGAAAAGCCCTATTATAATTGCAGGTGGTTCTGAGGCTTGTGTTAACGAGCCAGCAATGGGCGGTTTTAGCAATATGAAAGCCTTGAGCGAAAGAAATGATGACCCTAAAACGGCATCAAGACCATTTGATAAAAATAGAGATGGATTTGTTCTTGGAGAAGGTTCTGCTGCTTTGGTTTTAGAAGAATATGAGCATGCAGTGGCGAGAGGAGCAAAAATATATTGCGAAATAATTGGTTCTGGATTAAGTGCAGATGCTTATCATTTAACGGCTCCTCATCCTGAGGGATTGGGTGTTATTAATGTTTTGAATTGGGCAATGGAAGAAGCTCAAATTAAAGCATCGGATATTGATTATATTAATGTTCATGGCACTTCTACCCCATTGGGAGATATTGCCGAATTGAAAGCAATTGGCGCTGTATTTGGCGAACATGCTCATAAATTAAACATTAGTTCAACCAAATCTATGACCGGACATTTATTAGGCGGTGCGGGTGCAGTTGAAGCAGTTGCAACGATAATGGCAATGCAACATAGCCTAGTTCCTCCTACTATTAACCATTTTACTGACGATGAAAATATTGATCCAAAGCTGAATTTAACTTTTAATACAGCACAAGAAAAAAATATCAATATTGCTTTGAGCAACACATTTGGTTTTGGTGGACACAACGCAACTGTTGTGTTTAAGAAAATTTAACAACAATTTTTGATTTCGTGTTTGGTAGAATTAAGATTCATTTTTCAAAAGATAAAAAAATCTATCAATCGTTACATAATATTTTTGGATTTTATCCCGGAAGATTAAGTTATTACAAAATTGCGCTCACGCACAATTCATCTCATTACCATTTATCATCCAAAGACATTAAAATTAACAATGAACGCCTAGAGTTTCTTGGCGATTCCGTTATTGGGACTATTGTTACTGAAAAAATTTACAATCGGTTTCCAAGTGCAAATGAAGGTTTTTTAACTGAAATGCGCTCCAAAATTGTAGGAAGAAATAAACTTAATCAAATTGGGAGGAAAATTGGACTGCTCACAGTTTTAAAATACGACATCAAGCTAAACAATAATAGAAGTATATCAGACACACTTTGCGGCAACACATTAGAAGCCTTGATTGGTGCAATTTATCTTGACAAAGGCTACAATTTCACAAAAAAAATTATTACTAAAATAATTTTAAACAATCATATAGATTTTGATCAATTGTTACTTGAAGAACTTAGTTATAAAGCAAAATTAATTAAATGGGCACAGCGTGAACATAAAAAAATAGATTATCAGGTCTATGCAATTGATACAGAAAACAAGCAAAATATTTTTACAATAGAAATTTTAATTGATGGGGAAAAAGTAATTGCAGGCAGAAATCATTCTAAAAAAATAGCTGAAGAGTTAGCAAGTCAAAAATATTGCACCCAAATTGGTATTTGACCTTTAAATAGCTTAAATAAAAAAAACAATATTTTACTTAAGATCAAAGAAAAACTCTTTGCTTTTTAATGTTGCCTTTATAACTAAATCGCAATCTTTGTTATTGAATGGGTCATAGTCAATTGTGATTTTATTATTAGCTTTTTTATCCGTTAATTTAATAGTTCCTATTATGTAGGTTTTTAAACAATCTCGTTTGCTTTTTTTTATTAAAGGTTCTTCAATTGTTGCTGTATAGATTTCTCCATTTCTATTAATTCCATCTGCTACTCCCGTAACTTGATAGCCAAGTTCCATAATAACAGGATTGTTTTCTCTTAAAAGTTCGACCGTTCTATCGCAATTCCAAGAAATAGTTCCATTTTCGTTTTTAATTTTTCCATTTTCAACCAAAATATTAAAAGTGGAGTTATTTACTCTTGATATTATTTTTTTACCAAAAATTAAAGAGAGTTTTCCGCCATCATTTCCTGCAAAAAAACTATCTAATTCGTTAGCCAAAATCTCGCAAAAAAACCCTGATTCCTCATATTTTTTATTGGTTTTAAAATGTAAGATTCCTGCTCTATATCTGCCATCCAAACACAAAATTCCATTGGGAAATTCCCTTTTTACATCTCCAAAATCGAGCTTAAAATCAAGACCATTACCATCACTGTAAAGACTATCGGTAAACAACAATAAAACTCCTTTGGGCAACAACTTACTACTATTTTTTATGTCTAAATTATTTGAAATAACATCTTGTGCAATGTCATAAATTGAAATAAACTCGGATTCTATGAGTGAATTATCTTCAGCAGAAACGACTGAAGAAATTGTAATTCTATTATCTTTATTGCAAGCAGAAAAAATTGAAATTATGACAATTAAATTGAAGATGTTTTTCATTTTGTTGAGAGTTCAAATTTATAGAATTGTTGCGAAATATTCATCAATACATTCTAAAATAATATAACAGATTTTTAAAATATCTTCACTTTCTATGATTAAGGGTGGAGAAATTCTGATTTTATTTTCCGCATATAAAAACCAATCAATTAACAAGCCTTTTTTAACACAATTATCTATAATTTGTCTGCAATGAACTTTATTTTCAAATTCTACAGCTAACATCAATCCTATACCAGAAATATGAGTTATCTGAGAATGTTTTAAATGTTTTCTAAATAAGGCTTCCTTTTCAACTAAAGTATTTAACAACTTAGGATTATTTAATTGCTTAATAGCAGCCAAAGACGCTGCACACGACACTGGGTGGCCTCCAAATGTCGTTATGTGTCCTAAAACTGGATTGTCAATCAAACAATTCATTATTTCTTTTGATGAAATAAAAGCGCCCAAAGGCATACCGCCACCAAAGGCTTTTGCTAAAACAAGAATATCGGGCACAATATCAAAATTTTGAAATGCAAAAAGTTTACCTGTTCTTCCCATGCCGCACTGAATTTCATCAAAAACAAGCAGCGTGTCTGTTTCATTACATCTCTTTCTAATAGCAGTTAAAAACTTTACAGAGCATGGAATATATCCTTTTTCAGCCATTATTGGCTCAAGAAATACAGCAGCTGTTTTATTTGTAATTAATAATTCAATATTTTGCAGATCATTTTGCTCTAAAAAACTAATACCTGGCAAAACGGGCGCAAATTTATTTTTAAAATATTCGTCACTCATTAAGCTCAAAGCGCCATGTGTGCTGCCGTGGTAGGCATCTTTTAAGGCAACAAACTCCGCTCGTCCAGTGTATCTTTTTGCTAACTTCATAGCGCCTTCTATAGCCTCACTCCCACTATTTACAAAATAATTTGAATTTAAAGATGATGGTAAAATCTCCGAAAGATAGTTTGCCAGAAGGGTTTGGCTATCTTGCACAATTTCTCCATAAACCATTAAATGCGTATGAAGATTAATTTGGTTTAATATT
>JBDNIM010000052.1:0-7313 GCA_041688295.1 Bacteroidia bacterium | reverse complement strand
TTTGCTGATTTACAAATACTAAAACGAGGTTAAATCAAATAATGCTTGGTTCACTCACCTTGTTCGTTTCTAATGCATAATTTGCGTTAAAAAGCCGTTTTAAGACATTAAAACGGCTTTTTATTTTTAAAACTATTTGACCAATATGATTGTTTTTAAGATTATTATGAGCAAATTATATTCTTTAAGTACAGTTCAAAAAATACCAACTAGCCTCGATGTTCTGTGGGATTTTGTTTCTTCGCCTCAAAATCTGAAATTAATTACCCCACCCGAAATGGGATTTGATATTACAATTGATACCCCCGTTGATAAAATGTATGCAGGATTAATTATTGCATATAATGTGAGTCCTGTGTTGGGGATTAAGTTAAATTGGGTAACCGAGATTTCGCAGGTGGTGGACAAACAATATTTTGTTGATGAGCAACGATTTGGACCTTATTCATTTTGGCATCATAAACATTTTTTAAAGGAAATTGATGGAGGTGTAGAAATGACAGATATTGTTCATTACAAATTGCCACTGGGTTTTTTGGGCGATATTGCAAATACCTTATTTGTAAAAAATCAATTAAAAAAAATATTTGATTTTAGAACGGTTGCAATGGACAAAGCTTTTGGTAAATGGCCTAATAATTAGGTTTAAAAAGTTTTATGTTTTTATACTCTTTTATTAAATCTATATTTACGATTGATTTAATCCTTTGTTCAAACTCCGGGTTGTTGCTAATGATGTATTGAGGTTTGTTTTTTGTCAATATTTCTTTCAAATAATCATTTGTTTGGTCTGCATTTAACCTAAATCCTCTTAAATGCAATAAATATAAAATTGCGTTTGGATTGTTATCGTATCCAACCAATATACATTGATTGATATTAATGTTGTATGGCTCTATCAGTTTTTTAAAGGCTAGGTAGTCTTTAACTTCATGGTGAGATTGTTCCCAATAGTTTCCTTTTTCATATCGCTCCTTAAGATTTTTTTTTCCTTGATTCAATTGATAGTTGGCGGCTGTAATTAATAGCGCGAAACCTATAATTTTAATCCACCAAGGACTGTGGTTTTTGATTGTTTGGATTAAATAAATTAAATTCAAAAACAAAGCGGGCAGCAAACATATCATGTAATAATCGTGGTAGCGAAACTGATAGAGCATGGTTATAAAAAACAAAACGGAGAGCCAGAAAGATAATTGCGAAACTATCCAAAGGTGAATGGCTTCTTTTCTAACTAAAAAAAGGTTTAGTAAGGCAATGAACAACAAACAACCCAAAATAGGATAGGAGTATGCTTGGTTTGGCCAGTTGTTATAATATGTTTGCCAGGCATCTATAAAATGCTGAAAGGATTCAAATTTAGGAATTTGCATTAAAAAGTATGCATTGTTGTGGTGTTGAGCCAAATATTTGCTCCATAAAAACCATGAGACTGGCAGAACCAATGCAAAAAGCAATGCTATGAGTAATTGTTTTTTATAATGAATTTCTATCTTTAGGGTTTTGAAACAAGAGAGAAATAAGAGCCCAATCATGCTTGCAAAGTGAATGATTGAGGTTGTTTTTATAGAAATAGCCAAGGAAAGGGTGAGAGAAAACAGAACTATCAAAAGTGTGTAGGTTTTGGCTTTCGGGAAATGCGGATGGGGGATAAATAGCTTGAAAAACAAGTGCCAAGCAAATAATATGAAGCCAAAGGAAGAAATGTCGGGGATGAAATTGTTTGAATAGAATAAAAGAATTGGACTGCTGCATGCTAAAAGTACGAGAAGCATGGCAATACTTGTGTTTGTATTTCTTTTGAAAAGAAGAAATAGGCCCCAAATGCCTAAAGAATATATTAAAAAGCTGATTGTTCTAAAATAAAATTCATTGTAGCCAAATAATTTGTAGGCAAGGGCTGCGGTGTAGCTAATTATTGGAAATTCGCACGATACTATGCCATCGTTACAACGGTTTTCGTTGACTTCGGGATATAGGATATTGAAACCATTGTAGTAAAAGTTTTGAGCTAAGGATGCCCTGTCGCACTGTGCGCCTTGGTGCACGCTCATTGGCGGCTTGTTAAAATTGTTTACGGTGCCTGAATAATAAATGAAAAACAGCCAAACTATTAGAAAGCCTACAAAGGATTTGGCTGCTATTTTAGATAAGTAATGCAATCTTTATTTGACTATCGGAACCTTGGTTTCCTTTATTTTATTGATGCCGCCATAAATGTTTTTTATCAAAACATGGCCGTTTTTTCTTAGTATGCTAGCGGCTATTACGCTGCTGTAACCTCCGCTGCAATAGACATAAACAGGCTTGTTTTTGGGTATTAGATGTGCATTATTTTCTAGTTCGGGAATTGGGATATTGAGGGCGCCTGAAACATGGCCTTCGTCAAATTTTTCTTTGTTTCTTACATCTAAGACAAATTCTTCGTTGAAATTTAAATCTAGCTCGAATTCTTCGGTTGTGATGCTGATGATTATATCGATTGGTAGCTTAGCTTCGGAGTATGTGGTGTATCCATTTTGAAGGAAAAATAGATTTTTATAGCCTAGGTCATTCAATCTTTTTTGTGCTTCTTCATTGTTATCGCTGATGATTAAATATTCATTTTGGGAGCTTAAAATTTCTTGAATACGGGTGTCAAAATTTCCGTTAAGTCCTATGTTTATTGATTTTGGGATGAATCCTCTTTCAAAAATATCTGGCACTCTAACATCTATTATTGTGTGTGTTTTTACATCGTTTGGGTCTAGAAATTTCATTGTGCAAAATTACTAATTATATGCAATTGACAAAATTGTAATTTAGTTATGTCAAAAGAAAAAAAAGGCTTTAATTTGCAGTCCTTTAAAAAGAAAACGGAGAGTTGTCCGAGTGGCTTAAGGAGCACGCTTGGAAAGCGTGTATATCGCAAGGTATCGAGGGTTCGAATCCCTCACTCTCCGCCACCCAAAAACCTAACAATGTAAATTTTTTCTTGTTAGGTTTTTTTGTTTCTAAAATGTCCCGCAATTTTATCGAATCAGCTACATTTAAATAAATATGCTCATTAACCTAACTTGAAATGATTAATTACCTATGATAAATATATTGTAGTTTTTTTTCTTTCTCTGAATTTAAAATTTAGATCTTTGATTTGTTGCAACTTACAAATATTCGTATTACCTTCGCAATGCCCATGGCAACGAAATGGCAAATTACGAACTAACAAATAATATAGCAAACAATCCAGATAAGTTATTTGTAACTGCACATCCAATATATGGTAGCAGCAGATTGGGCGTTGATAATAGAAAAGAATTATTATACACCAATGGCACTAATATTAGCATAGATACACCAAGTGTAACTAAGTTTAGACAATTGGGTGCTAAAAGCTATGAACTTAGCAACCATTTGGGCAATGTATTGGTAACAGTAAGCGATAAAAGAATACCAAAAAGAATTTTGTTAGGCCCAGGTCCAATAGATTATTTTGAGGCAGAAATAACCACTATTTCAGACTACTATGCTTTCGGTAGCCCCATGCCAGCTAGGCAGGGAGTAATACAACAATGCAGCACATTTAATGTAACTACTACAGCTACCAACTTTGCTGCAAACGAAACATTTAGCATTGGTAGTGTGGGAGGATTTGTGCCAGGTTCTGTAGCAGGAGTTACAAGATTTGTAAACAACCCAACGAACAATGCGCTGCGTATAACCTCCAATTGGACAACACGGCCATTTGCTAGCAGGGCGGTGGCTGTGGCAGCAAACACTAATTATACACTTAACTTAGATTTGCTAGGCTTTAGCATTGTGAGTGGCTATTTCCATACTGTGAGAGTAAATATAATAATACCTGGCGGAACAACAATAGGTGTAAATTACACCTCAACTGGCAGCAAAAGCATTAACTTTAGCTCTGTAAATGCTGGCAATGTTACCATTCAAATAATTTCAATAATAACAATAACAGGCGGTGGCCCTTACAGCCCAAATCCATTTGTAGATATAGACAATTTTAGCGTTACAAATATTGCCACTACCACCACTACCACTAATGTTTGCAATATTTTTGGTGGTGGGTATAAATTTGGGTTTGGTGGACACGAGAAGGATGATGAAGTTTTAGGAATAGGAAATACAATAGATATGGGCGATAGATGGTTAGATACAAGATTAGGAAGAACATTTAAACCTGATGCGAAAGCAGTGAAATATCCGTTTATTAGTCCTTATGCCTACGCTCTAAACAATCCAATCATTTATAATGATCCTGATGGAAAGGATGTCTATTTAGTCATATATTCAACTAAAGCGGGAGATGTGGGGCATGCTGCTATTGCTGTTTCTAATTACAAAAAAGAAGAATACAAAGTAATGGAAAATGGAAAGGAAATTACCAAGTCAAGAATGGTTCAAGATGGTACTTATACGTTTTATGAGTTGGGACCGGGCAATAAAAAAGGAGTTGGCGCTGCTAATGCCTTATTAAAAGTCAAGGCTAACTATAATCAATTCGATAATATTACTTTAGATCAGATTCTTAATACTAATGTTTCAGCTTATGAAGACGACCAAAATTCTCCAAAAGGACCAGATGGAGTAATAAAATTAGAAACGGGTTATGAGTCTGATCAGAAAACTCATCAAATATTACAGGAGTATAAAAATAAGAGTGGGCAAAAAAAATACGGAGGAGCATTCAATAACTGTTCAGATTATGTGGAATGTGGTGTAGAATCTGCGTCAGGAGTAGATATAGATGCAAAAGAACAAATAATTCCATTAGTTAAATCAACTACACCTAATAAGTTGTATAATGAAACTTTAAAACTTCTTAATGCAGAAGTAGTTAAGGGTGCAGATGATAAAGTAAAAGGTACTTTTAAGGAAAAATTTAAGCCAACATCAACCCCATAAAAAAATAATCTTATGTTGAAGATGATTTTGGCCATATTTATTCCTTTAATTTATTTTAATACAAACTTAGAACTGAATAATAATTTAATTCAGAAGAATAATAACGGAAATATTGATTCTATTCGTCTAACTAGATTGGAAGACAAGAAACAAGTTGTCGTTACAGAACAAGAAAAAATAAATCAAATTGCAAGTTATTTAGATTGCAAAGAAAACAGGATAATTAAGTTTTTACCGAAGTATTCTATTGAAGTATTTTATAATGATGGAAAAACATTAAACTTGGTAATATCTTGGAAAAATGCTAGATACAATGGCAAAACATATAGATTAAAAAAAAATATCGAACATGTTATTGAAACATACTATTAAGTTTTAAAAGAGGGAATGTTTCCCCTGCTGCCACAAGTTTACAACTTGTGGCAATAAGAATCAAACGCCAGGCTAAACAGCTTGGCGTTTGATTTTAAATCATTCCTGCCCTGCTTCGCAGGGCAAAAAAAGGGGCAAAAAGAATACACTTACGCCAAAGGCGTAAAAAGAAAAGGGGCGAAAAAAATACAAGTGGGTTCGCCACACCATTTACTTTATTCTTCTCATTTTTAGTTTTTAAGAGTTTCCCGAAGTATAGGGACAGGCTATTTTATTTGTTTTTAGTCGCTAAAATCGGCTCAAATACAAAATTTTCCACAATTATATTTTTACTCTCAAATCCTTTATTCATAAGAAAACGGTGTTAAAAAAGAATTAAAATCTTAGGAATACCTTGCAAATTTGTGATTTATTATGCAGCCATTTTATGATAAGAAATGCCATTACAACTTTATTGATTTTAGTAATGCCTGAGCCATTGGTGCGGAAAATTAGTGGGCATGCGGCAAATAGAAAAGAGTTTTACAAGTATGTAAAATACTCTGAATCATTTTTAGACGGTGAAACTGACAGAGTGTTTTCAAAACTTTTGAATAACTAAGCAATTAGCACAATTTAAACGGGTATAATCGCAGCCAACACCTCGGATTTTTTATAATAAACCCTTGAAGTTGAAGCAAGAGAATATACTTTTAACATACCTATTTTAGTGAATTAGGTTTGATTGCTTTTAGAAATTGAGAAGTTAGCTAGTTTGAATGCTGGAGATTCAACTATGAATACTGTATTTAATTATGAATTATGGAAGAAGGGATAAGTTTTGTTGAAAATTGCTTAAAATCGATAGCCGATATTAATTCCGTAATAATTAGCGTATATTTTTTGTCTAACATATCCATCATTGAAAGGCGCTTTGTGCAAATAGGCAAAAGACCAATCCCAAAAAGGTTGAAGAAGATAATGCTTGAAAAACAAAATATCTAACGAGCTGTTTACACCCAAATTATAGCCAGCAATTTTGTTTCCTGGTGTGTAATACAAGAATTTATTAGCAACAGTGTCTTTAATTTCTATCTCGCTACTTGTGAAACATGCGCCAGAATGGATACCTAAATTTAAAAGGACTTTAAAATTTTTATACCGATTATAAATTGGCAATATTTTCCTTAAAGAAATATTCCAAAAATTCATTCCGTTGGTGTGAAAAAGTGCTTTAACATACTGGTTCATTAAAAGGGTATCGTTCACATGTTTTCCATCCCATGTGCCTTGAGCTCTATAAAATTTATTGGTATTGGCGCCATAATTCAAGTGCGAAATGTTTAACCCTATTTGAAAATTGTATTTAAAGTTTGCTGTGAAATTAACCCTGTGTTGGGTTGCGGTTATTTGAAAATCAGAAATATTTTCAAAATAGGACAAGTCATTGGCTTCAACATCAAAAAACCGAATGCTTCTTTGGTAGTTTGGTTGAACAACGAGTAAATCTTGTTTTTTGTAATTTGCTCGAAAATAGCCGGCAGACACTGTAAAATTATTCTTTAATATCCATTTGTGAAGTTTGGATGTGTCCCTATTGTTTTGGGCGTTTAGGTTGCAGCTAATTAAGGCTATAAAAAATAAAATGGGTTTCATGATTTTCAACAAAAGTAATTGTTTTTAAACCCATTTATTTAAAAAGATTAGTTAAGATGACTATATAAATATTTTCATGGGTGTATATTTGCAAAAAACTTGTTATTTTGCAACACTTTAAATTTTAAGTCATCAACATGAGTGTCAAGCAAGAAAACCAACCAAACAATAGAGAAATTTTAGAACGAAAAATAGCCGAAAGCCAATTGGGCGGGGGCGAAGAGCGCATAAAATCGCAACATGCCAAAGGCAAACTAACCGCCCGAGAAAGAGTACACTTTTTAATGGATGAAAACAGTTTCAATGAAATTGGAGCCTTTGTCATGCACCGAAGCAACGATTTTGGAATGGAAAAACAACGGTTTCTTGGCGATGGTGTGGTAACAGGCTATGGCACCATA
>JBDNIM010000498.1:0-4229 GCA_041688295.1 Bacteroidia bacterium | reverse complement strand
AGGATAATTGACTTCAAAGCCAATAAACATTCCTTTATTGGTTCTTCTTGTTGATTATAAAAAGCATCTAATTCTTTCATATCTAAAATGCAATAATAGTGAAGTTTATGTTTGTTTTGTCGTTAATATTTCTTCATTTTTGCACCCATTATGTTTCAAATAAAAATTTTTAATTGCAATCCCTTTCAACAAAACACCTATTTGCTGTATAACGAAAATAAAAACTGTGTGATTATTGACCCAGGGATGTATAATGCAAGCGAACAAATTTTGTTTGATAATTTTTTGAAAGAAAATGATTTAACTCCCAAAGTATTAATAAACACACATTGCCACATTGACCATGTTTTTAGCAATCAATATTGTGTAGAGAAATATGGTTTAGAATTGGGGATTCATCAAGAGGATTTGCAGGTGTTGCAGGCTGCCGCATTCTCTGCACGCAGCTATCAGTTAAACTACAATGCTTCGCCAAATCCTGCTTATTATATTGAACCGCTTTCTGAAATTAAACTAGACAACGATGTTTTAAAAGTGTTGTTCACACCCGGTCATTCGCCAGGAAGCATTAGTTTCTATTGCGAGAAACAACATTTTTGTATTGTTGGCGATGCTTTGTTTTTTCAAAGTATTGGTAGAACGGATTTCCCTGGCGGACACCATCAAACCTTGATTGATGCCATTCAAACCCAATTGTTTTCTTTACCCGACAACACCATTGTTCACTCCGGACATGGCCCACAAACAACCATAGGACACGAAAAACAATTCAATCCTTTTTTAAATGATTAAAATGTTTTTTTATAATAACTTTCAATCAACTTATAATTAATTAATTACCTTCGCATTTTTAAAAATACATTAAAATCATGAAATATTCAAGCATCAACAATCAGCTGTTTATTGAAAACAGACGCAAATTTGTAGCGCAAATGAAGCCCAATAGTATTGCTATTTTCAGAAGCAATTATGAGTTTGTTAAGAATGGAGATGCTACTTTAGATTTCAAACAAAATTCGGATTTCTTTTGGCTAACCGGTGTCGATCAAGAGGATAGTTTTTTGGTTTTGTTTCCCAATAGTCCTGAAAAAGCCTACCAAGAGTGTTTGTTTTTGAAACAAACAAGCCCAACCATTGCTATATGGGAAGGGCACAAATACACACAGAAAGAAGCCACGGAAACAAGCGGTGTGCAATCTATTTTTTGGAACAGTGCTTTTGATTCGTCCATTCGCTCAAAAATAAATTATGCTGAAAACATCTATTTAACACTGAATGAAAATGATAGATACGCTTTTAAATCTCCCTCTAGTGATTTAGATTTTGCAAAAAAAATAATGGAAGATTTTCCTTTACACCATTTTCATAGGGCTGCGCCAATTTTGCAAAGATTAAGAAGTATCAAATCTGAAATAGAATTAGAATTGGTGAAACATGCCATTGGTATTTCTAAAAAAGGGTTCGAAAGGTTGTTGAAATTTGTTAAACCTGGGGTAATGGAATATGAAGTGGAAGCAGAATTGATTCACGAATATATTCGCAATGCCGCCACCGGCCATTCCTTTCATCCCATTGTCGCTAGCGGAGAGAGTGCTTGTGTTTTGCATTATGTGGACAACAACAAACCCTGCAAAGATGGCGATTTGTTATTAGTGGATTGTGGGGTGGATTATGCCAACTATGCCAGCGATATGACCCGTGTTATTCCCGTAAACGGAAAATTTACACAAAGACAAAAAGATGTTTACAATGCGGTGCTCCGTGTGATGCGAGCGGCTACAAAACTATTGGTGCCAGGCACACAATTGATGGAATATCATCAAAAAGTGGGCAAAGAATTGATGGAAAAAGAATTGGTAGATTTGGGTTTGCTTACGATGGAAGACATTAAAAAAGAAGACCCAAATTGGCCAGCCTATAAAAAGTATTTCATGCACGGCACCAGCCATTTTTTAGGAATAGATGTTCATGATGTGGGCATGCGTTATGAGCCAATGCAAGCTGGAAATTTATTTACCTGCGAACCTGGTATTTATATTCAAGAAGAGGGAATTGGGGTTCGATTGGAAAACAATATACTGATTACCAATAATGGACCAATTGATTTTATGGATGCCATAAAAATGCCTTTAGAGGTAGATGAAATTGAGCAGATGATGAACTAGGAAATGCCGCTTTCGCAAAATCCAAATCTTGTTTTTAATAGCCTTTTTGTGCTTTCTTCAAAATTAAAAAGATTGTTGGACAATTATATTGAATCTGAAATAGAATTTAAGGGCATCAAGAATTTTAAAGCCAGTTATTTGCCTGTTTTTTTGTTGCTATATAACAGTGCAAACACCAATAGCCAAATTGCGCAATTGCTTGGCGTTTCTAAGCAAGCTTCCAGCAAAATGTTGAAAGAGATGATGGCTTTGGGGTTAATAAAAACACAAAAAAACAAAGCCGACAATCGTTCGTCTATCGTTTTGCTATCGGCCAAAGGCAACAGAATGGCGCTCGAGGTAAGAAAAACTATTCACCGGCTAACGGAAAACTATAAATCGCTGATGGGCAAACCCCAATTTGAAACCCTGGTGGAAGGCCTAGAGAACATTATTGGTCTTCATGAATAGTTTGAAAAATGGGGGCTCATTTTTTTTAGTATAACTTTTCCGAACTTACATTCTCTGCGGGATGATGCCAAATATATGTCGCAAATACAGTCTTTTTATGCATCCTGCACACCTTTTTATGTGTCTTGAACATATTTTACATCTCTAGGTTATAAAAACGGATATCTAGCTTATAAAAGTATATATCTAACTTATAAAAACTGACATCAAGGATATAAAAACAGAGATATAGAGTATAAAAATAGACCAATAGACTACCAAAACGAACATCTTTGGGTTAAAAAACGGGCATACACTAGAGACGGCCATACTTGGCGCCTCCTGAAAAAAAGCCGCTCACGATGGCGTTTCTATTTAAAAAACAGTCGTATATAATATTATCAATCAAATTGATGAAAATAATCAATAGAAAGTGATTATTTTTGTACCAAATAAATAATATAATGAGTGAATTTATAACAATATACGCAGAAGCAACCCCAAACCCCGATAGCATGAAATTTGTAGTTAGCAAAATGGTTTTGCCTAATGACAGTGCTGATTTTAGAACAAAAGAAAAAGCAGAACAAGGTTCGCCATTGGCATTCGCCATTTTCAATAAATTTAATTTCGTAAATGGTGTTTTCATCATGAATAATTTCATTTCTGTAACCAAATTGCCTGATGTTCAATGGGCCGATTGCATCACGGAAGTGCGCGAATTTTTAAAACAATATATTGAAGAAGGAAAGGAAATTGTTTCTAAAAATAAAGTGTTGAGCGATGACGAAACGGGCGAAATAGAGGCAAAAATCATTCGATTGTTAGACGAACATGTTAAGCCAGCTGTGGAAATGGACGGTGGCGCTATCAGTTTCAAATCTTTTAAAGACGGTGTGGTTACTGTGGTAATGAAAGGCAGTTGCAGCGGTTGTCCTTCTTCTACTTTTACATTAAAAGCGGGAATAGAAAATTTGCTAAAAAGAATGGTGCCTGAGGTGGAGACTGTAGAGGCCGAGGCTGAATAGTTTGGCATTATTATTGATATTCAACAAGTATATGAAACAATATTTTGTAATCTTTGGGTTAATCTTCTTTTTAATTCAAGCCTGTAAAAAAGATAAATCAGATGCAAACATCCCTAATTCCAATGGTCCCAAGGATTCTGTAACCAATTTTATGGTAACAATTTTTGATACGCAAGATTCTATGGTGAAAATAGCGAATTATTCAGATGTGGACGGGCCAGGCCCCAAAAGACCTCTTATTAGTGGGTTTTCATTTAAGAAAAACAATACTTATTTGTTAAGTTTTAGGGTTGAAGATGCAACGGGTATTCCTGTAAATTTGACCAATAAAATTAAAAGTGATGGAAAGAATTTTAAGGTTTGTTTAAGCACGCCTTTCGGTATTCAAGCAAGAGCAACAGATTCCGATGGGCAATATTTAATTGGTTTAGAATATGAAATAATAACGAGCAATCAAACGGGAGATGGTGAAATGGATTTTACAATCAAATATCAAAACAAGGTAAAGAACGGCAGTTGCGAACCAGGAGTTGTTTATTTCACTTGTTCGATGCCTTTTTCTGTTATCTAAAATTTATAGAACCCTCCAAATTGGAGCACTGACTTT
>JBDNIM010000497.1:0-2486 GCA_041688295.1 Bacteroidia bacterium | reverse complement strand
TCTAATTCTTTATCTTTCAGTATTTTAGATATATGCATACTGATGTTTGGTATGGAGGTGTCAAAAAGTTCGGCAAGTTGGTTTTGGTTCATCCAAACCATACCGTCTTTGGCAACTAGTGTAACCGTTGCTTTGCCATCAATGGTATTGTATATAATTATATTTTGCATATTTTACTTGGATTTTGTAGCAGCCTTCTTTTTAGTCTTTGGTTCTGCAGCAAATAAAGTTCCTTTTGTTTTTTCTTCTGCAATCATTTGCTCATACAATTTGAACAAATACTCCAAACGTTCTTCATCGCTTTCAAAAGGTTTAGCACGGTAACATTTTTCTACAGCAAGGTCTAATTCATGGTGGGCTTTACGCAAACCTGCTGGCATTTTTTCGGGGTCGTATAATTGTGCTAAGGTTTTTTCAGAATGATTTTCTCTTTCCCCTAGTACATTGAAAACATGTTTTTCCAATTCTTTTTTTTGGGATTCTGTGATGGGGGGAAAGGGAAAGGTGTTATAGCAAATAACAGCAGAATATCTATAATCACTCTTTAATCTACCCGCTACTGCTCTCACCCAACACATATGCATTCCAGAATTTATTATTGCGAAAACAAAAGTCTCTGGATCATATATGACTTGAGCAGAATCAGAAATTATTGTATTCGAGTCTAAAAATCCTGTTGGTATATATTCTCTTCGTATTGAGGAAACTCTTGGTATTAGTATTTGATTTTTATTAGCCCGGTTAGTCATATAAAAACGATGAGGCAAATGAGCATAATTCTTTGCAATCTTTCCTCCATTAAGTCTTGATTTCCTTACAAGCTCTATTCTTTTTAAGATTGGATCTATAGCAATAGCCTCCTTTATATCTTTGTCTTCTATCCATAGACAATAGCGTGTATGATTATTGATGTATTCGTAAGAACCTGAAAGTTTTTTAATAACTTTTTCTGATACAGGGTAATTTTCGATTAAAATATTTCTTTCGTCCTCAGAGAGAATTAAGTTGCCACCGTCATAAGGTATGTTTCCTGTGGCAATATTTGATAATGCAGAAAGTGGTTTTTGTCTCTTTTCAACAATAACATTACTTCCATTGATAAGATAGGCGTTAATGTTTTTTACTTCTTGTCTTGTCGTTTTGTTGTATAGGTATTTTGGATTTGAACTACACTTGCGCACCCCAATTATTGAGCAAATCACACCTGCATTATGTTTTGCATTATTAGACCATACAAATTCTGGATATGCAAAAGCTATTTCAAGTCCATACTTAAATACCTCAGGCCAAACCATTGGCACTTGTGTGCCTTGACAAATAGAGTTAGTAGAAACGAATGCATATTTGGAGTTTGTATCTATATATATTGATGCTTTAAAAAACCAACATGAAATGTAATCTAAGAATTTCATATTCTCAGGGAAACGATAAACGTAAGCAATGTCCTCTTTTTGTTCTGCTGATTGCATATTAAAGCCCAAATAAGGCGGATTCCCTAAAATAAATATTTCATCCCCTTCTTTTTTCGGGCAAACTTTTTCCCAATCCAATCTTGTTGCGTTTCCATGCACAATATTTCCAGTTTCTTTTAATGGCAATGCAGGTTTAGTTCGTCCAAATTCTTTAGAGAATTCCTGGTTCATCTGGTGTTCTGCCAACCATAAAGAAAGTATAGCAATCTCGTGTGCAAAATCGTCTAATTCTATTCCATAAAAATTTCCTAAATTAATATTAGAAAAAGCCATACTGCCCATAGCTTTAAATATTTTCATTTCCAATCTTCTTAGCTCTTTATAGGCAATAATTAAAAAGTTACCGCTTCCGCAGGCAGGGTCAAATATTTTAATATTCCAAATGCGGTGCAGTAGAACATTTAGCTTTTTGTTATTTCCTTTTGCTGCTTCAAATTCTTCGTATAGTTCATTTAAAAAAAGTGGTTCAATTACTTTCATAATGTTTGGCACACTGGTATAGTGCATACCCAAACCTCCACGATGCTCAGGCGTAATTACCGCCTGAATCATTGAACCAAAAATATCGGGGTTAATAGCACTCCAATCTAATTCTCCACTTTCAATAATAGATTGTCGGCTTCGTCTCGTAAAAAAAGGTGCATAATGATTATTTCTAAAAAGACCACCATTTACATAGTGAAATGCTCGAAGATAGGCAGGCAGTTCTGTCCGGTTGCTGTGTTCGGTATTCATTACCTCAAACAATTTGTCGAGGTATGTATTTAAGTCGTTTCCGTCTGGTTGTGTATGGCTTCCAATACCAATGGTAAATTGTCCTTTTTCAAAAATACCTGTGTCTTCTGCAAAAAAGCATAATAATAAACGCGAAAGAAAAACATTTAGATTGTGTACGTCGGCTTGTGTTGTTGTAGGATTGTCCTTTTTAATTTCATCATACAACTTCGCCATTTTTTCCGCTGCTTTAACATCAGCAGGGTTTTCATTTTGGTGTTGTGCTTTTTCCATTCCAGC
>JBDNIM010000007.1:0-2292 GCA_041688295.1 Bacteroidia bacterium | reverse complement strand
GCAAAAGGCAAATCAGCACCAGTTTTGAGTGCTGCATCCAAAATTGTTTCCCCGTTATAATCCAAATCCAATTGGTAAGTAATACCATCTATTTTAACAGAAACTTGCGCCATATCACCACTGGCAACACTTGGTTCTGCAACAACGGATTTTTGGGCAGAAATGGCCGCATTCGTTGTAAACAATTCAAAATGAATATTTTTAGAATCCAAACCACACTTTTCAAAATAGTCTTTAACAGACATAATCATGTCTTGAGGTCCACATAAAAACACTTCATTAGTATTTTTTACATCTATTAATTTTTTGTCGCAAAAATCTTTGCATTTCAAATCATTTATTCTGCCATTTAAAATAGGAACATCCACCGCTTCTCTACTTAAAATATGAAAAACTTGCAACCTACCCAAATAAATATTTTTCAAAGCCTCTATTTCTTCCAAAAACATGATTGATCCAGTGCTTTTGTTTCCATAAAGCAAAGTGAAATTACTTTTCTTTTCTATGGCCAAAGTCGTTTTTATGATACTTAAAATTGGTGTTATTCCGCTTCCAGATGCTACTCCAACATAGTTTTTGGCCTGACCTTCGTGTAATTCAGTATAAAAATTGCCCATTGGTGTCATAACATCCAATTGGTCGCCTTCTCTTAGCGCTTTGTTTGCAAAGGTAGAAAACTTTCCACCTTCCACTTCTTTTATACCCACCCTCAATTCGTTATCAAGCGGAGAACTACAAACAGAATAAGACCTTCTGATTTCCTCTTGTCCATCTAGTTCTAACTTAATGGTTATATATTGCCCTTGCTTATAGAAATAATCTGCCTTTAAATCTTGAGGAATGTGGAATGAAACCGAAACGGAATCTTTAGTTTCTTTTTTAATATTTTTTACTGTTAGCTTATGAAATTTTGGTGATGACATTTTTAATAAAATTGATTGGCAAATTTACAATAATTTATCGATTTTCATATATAATAGTATGCCAAAAAATGAAAAAAGACCGCCTAAATTAGGCAGTCTTTTTATTAAAAAATCAATTAACAGATTTTAAATTCCAACATCATGGTTGGCACTTTCATTTATATAAGGATGTTTCACAGGAACCAAGCCTTTTTTGCTCAATGCTGTAAATACCCAATAGATGAAAACTCCAGCGAAAAATAATGGCATTCCTACTTCTAACCAACCAATTCTAGCTTGTTGATCAATAGCACCAGGCATTAACATTAAATAGATGTCATCCCAATGACCAATTAAAATACAAATGGCTACAAAAGTTAAAATTCTTGGATTTCTTTTGTTGTTTCTAGTCATTAATACTAAAAATGGTATTAAGAAATTTAATATTAGGTTAAAAAACCAATGTATTTTAAAAGGCATTTCCCATCTTTTATAGTAATAAATAGACTCTTCAGGAATATTTGCATACCAAATCAACAAAAATTGAGAAACCCATAAATAAGCCCAAAAAATGGAAAAAGCAAACATAAATTTACCTAAATCATGAATATGTTCATCCGTTACTAATTCAAGGTATCCATTTCTTTTTAAATACAATACAATTAATGTTATTATGGAAAGAGCACTAACAAAACCTGTTGCAAAATTATATAAAGAAAATATTGTACTGTACCAATGTGCATCAATACTCATTGTAACAATCCAAGAAAGGATTGAAACAGAGAAACCAAAAAACAAAGTGAAAGCCGCAGAATACCTAATAGATTTTTTTAAGAAAGTAACCCCGCCTTCAGAATCTTCTTTAACAGATAATTTTCTTAAAAATGCACCAAAAATAACCCATACAATAGGAATTACTATTAAGAATATAGCAATTAATTTCGTGTTCAAAAACCATGATTTGTCAGCAAGAATGGCATCATATCCATCTTGACCTTTCAGTAAATGCTGATGTTCATAGTGCATCCAATGATAGATGTCGCCACCTGCAACAAAAAACACAATCAGAATAATGATTGCCCCAACTGGTATAATTGTACTCATAGCTTGAGGTACTCTTAAAAAAACTGTTGCCCATCCAGCATTAGCAATATATTGCAATGCAAAAAAGAACAAGGCACAAACAGAAATTAATAAGAGGAAATATCCATTAACTAATAAGTTCATATAAACTCTTGTGTGCCAGGGTTTTTGATGTTCTGGTACAATAGGATAAACTTGCTCATCACTGTGAGCGACATCTACGCCATTAATATTTGTATGTGATGCGTTTGCATGAACCTCAGCCTTGTGAGCATGATTTTCATGATGACTTGTTTTTGGAATCGAG
>JBDNIM010000496.1:0-1345 GCA_041688295.1 Bacteroidia bacterium | reverse complement strand
TATTATTTTCAACAGCAACTTTGGTAATAATTCTATTGCTTTTGTTTTCCAATTTTGCAAAACACAAGCCATCTAACAGCATGCTGAAAGATAATTTTTGGGCTTCAAAAACAATCAACAACCCTATAAATGACATTGTTTATATTGGCGATTCTAGAGTATATAGAGGTATAAATCCGAAGGTAATTCAGGCAGTTTTTAATAATACTTTGGTAGGTTATAATTTTGGATTTAGCAGCGCAGGATTAAGTCCAAACTTTATAATAGAAGGTGTTAAAAAACTGAACCCAAAAGGAAAAAAGATTTTGATGGTGGGTGTTTCTGCTAATAGTTTTTATTCAGAATCTTTACAAAACGAGCACTTCAATGAGATTTTAAATACGCCAAAAAAAGACCTTTGGGTAAAAAAACACATTTACCCTTATGTAAGCGGACTTTGCAGTTATTCACTTTCAGATATTATTAATGTTGGCTCAAGAAAAAGTTATTACGAAAACTTTAATTTTGAGAGTGGTTTTGTAAGTTCTTGCAAATTTCCTATTGACACAAACTCTGCCTTGAAAAGTTATGAAAACCACTTAAAAACCGACCATATTGACACGGCCAACATTGGGGAATTATTAACCACCTTTGAGCAATTGAAAACCCAAGGCTACAAAATAATATTTACTAGAGTGCCAGCGTCCTTCTCAATGTTTCAGCTAGAGGATAAATTTTCGCAATCCATTATTCAAAATTTTGAAGAAAAAACAAAAGCACTTGGCTATAAATGGATAGAACATAGGCCGACTCAAAAAACTTATGACGGCAGCCATTTAATAGATAAATACAGTATTCAATATTCTAAAGACATTGCTCAGGCATTAAAAATACTAAAATGAACCCAAAAGAATACTCTGAAATAATAAAAAAAGAAGCACACTCCTTGGGGTTTGATTTTTGCGGCATTTCTAAATCGGGGTTTTTAGAAAAAGAAGCTCCAAATTTGGAACGGTTTTTGAGCAATGGAATGCAAGGTGAAATGAAATATCTTGAAAACCATTTTGACAAAAGATTAAATCCATCTCTTTTACACGAAGGAACAAAAACCATTATTAGTTTAGCTTACAATTATTATCCATCAGAATTTCAGGTAAAAGACACCTATAAAATTGCAAAATACGCATATGGAACAGATTATCACATTGTTGTTAAAGAAAAATGTGCTACTTTAATTGAAACCTTAACAGAAAGAATTGGGCATTTTGATAGCCGTTGTTTTGTTGACAGTGCGCCAATAATGGAAAAAGTATGGGCAGAAAAAAGTGGTTTGGGTTGGGTAGGAAAACATGGACTATTAATTAAT
>JBDNIM010000495.1:0-1865 GCA_041688295.1 Bacteroidia bacterium | reverse complement strand
TTAATTGGGTTCTCTCGCCTGTATTCCATAAATAGTTGGTTTCCATCTGAGTAAAAGCATTACGATTTAAAGCATCAAGATTCACAAAAGTGCCAAAACAAATATTGGTGTCAATTAAATAAGTTCGGGGTGGTGGGTACAAAACAAAAGTGATAGAATCTGTTGAAAAACAATTATTTTCATTGCTTGCAGTTAATATATATTTTCCTAATTGAGAAATAAAAACAGACTGAAAAGTTGTGCCATCTTGCCACAAATAGGTTTTGTAATTAGGTTTACCTTCATAAGTGAACTGCACAAAACTATCTATGCATATAACTGAATCGGGATTTAAATCTAAAATACTTAAATCATTTTTTACTACGAATGTGTCACGAGAAATACATGGCCCGTCTTTTGCTTGCAACCAATATAATCCACCCCTATTTATGTTGATAGAAATAGTAGTTTCACTTGTGTTCCATAAATATTTTTTATTGGTTAAATTGCTAGAAAGGGTTTTAGTGAACGGTCCACAATACAAGGTGTCTTCAGGTAAAATTATTTTGAGCGATTTTTTAACTTCAATATCAAAACTTGTTGAATCCACACACAGATCATTTTTTGTTATTAATTTAATGGTGTAAAAGCCAGGTTTTTTATAGCTGTATAATGGCACCCTTTGTATAGATGTGTTATTGGGCTCTGTTGGGTTTCCAAAATTCCAAAAATATTCAGCCGCATTTACGCTCCTATTGTTTAATGTCAGATTATCATTTTCGCATGTTTGGGAAGCAGTAAAAAAAGCTGCAACAATATCAAACACACAATTTTGCACATTAAATTGATAATCTCTTAATGTTTCGCCAATTAAAATACCGTTTCTGTATTCTTTAACCTTAATGCCAACTACAAAAGTACCTTCTCTGGTGGGGGTTAAAATAATCTTTCCCGTATATTCATTTACATCTAGCGTTGGATTTCCATCTATCTGATTAACAACATTATATCCGTTTCCCCAATCTACAAGTCTGTTGCTGTTGGGTCTGCTAGGAGACAATCCACTAGGGTCAAAAACAGAAGGCTTAACCCCACCTCCATTAGGATAATCATCTGGATGTAAACCACCTACAAATGGCTGAAAAATTTCATAAGATAATGAGTCTCCATCTGGATCTATTGCACTGTGGTCAAAATTCAAGGGGGCATTGGTACACAAAAAATTAGGCGGAATATCTTTAAAAGATGGAGAATTGTTCATCGCTCTCACATCATTAATAACCGTAAAATAAGTTGCGCCAGTGTAACCAGGCCTTAATATATTATTGATTATATTGTTTCGACAACATCTTTCAAAAGTAATTGTATAACCACTGCTATTGGGTGGCAAAGTTACAGTGGTTTCATAATAATATCTATCCACACAAGCTTTGGGAGTGCTTCTAACACAATTATAATTCAATTTACTCATTCGAGTTTGATCAGTTCCTGAAACGCCTCGTTTGCTTAATGTAAAAGAAGCTCTATTCGCATTATTATCAAAAACTTGAATATCTATAGAACTAACATCTGCTTCTATGACACCGCCTTGGGCATTTAAACAATCAAAATACATATACATGCTAATCTTATAAACATAGTTTGCCCCACTTCTGCCTTGGTATGTGTACCACATCTCTCCTCCTACTATATGCGAGGCAGATAATGTTTCAGTAATTAGTAAAAATAATATGAATAATAAATTTTTCAAATGCTAATTATATTCATAGACACAAAAAGAGGATTATTCGTTGCTTCATTGTCCAGTTAATTTTAAATATTGATTGTAATATTGCTGCGCCTCTTGTTTTCTTCCAAGTTTTTCGGACTCTGAGGCCATTAAAAAG
>JBDNIM010000494.1:0-6086 GCA_041688295.1 Bacteroidia bacterium | reverse complement strand
GCCTGTTTGTCTTTCATACTTTCTAATGGTTTAATATCGTAGGCCATCACATAATTAACTGGAATATGCCCAACAGATGGGATTAAATCTGCACAAAAAACCACCGTTCTTCCTTTAATGTTAATATGCGGTAAAATCATTGATTCTGTGTGTCCGTAAACTTTTTTCATTAAGATATTCGGATTTATTAAAGGATTGTCCTCAATAAATTTTAATTGACCACTTTCCTGAATTGGAAGAATATTTTCTTTTAGAAAACTTGCTTTTTCTCTCGGATTGCTATTTAAAGCATGGTTCCAATGCTCCTGACTGCTCCAATAAGTTGCGTTTTTAAATACAGTTTCATATTTACTATGGTCAGCATTAAATTGAATGCTTCCACCACAGTGATCAAAATGCAGATGACTTAATACCATGTCTGTAATATCATCAGCATGAAACCCTAAATGAGACAATGATTGGTTTAAACTGTCATTTCCATTTAGATAATAAAAACCAAAAAACTTGTCAGATTGTTTGCTACCGATGCCATTGTCAACCAAAATAAGTTGATTGCCGTCTTCAATAAGCAAGCAACGCATGGCCCAATTACACATATTATTTTCATCGGCAGGGTTTATTTTTTGCCAAATACTTTTAGGAACAACGCCAAACATTGCGCCTCCGTCCAATTTAAAATTTCCTGTGTTTATGGTATATAAATGCATTTTGAATATGCAAAAATATGTTAAAAAACGGCCACTATAACCTTTTTATTCAAAAATAATACTTCCAAGCCTGAGCATATTGCTACCATTTTCAACTGCAATTTGATAATCGCCACTCATTCCCATTGATATTGTTTCAAAATTTTGAAATATATTTTTCAGTTTTATTGCGTCAAATATCGTTTTTAATTCAGTAAACTCAGCAGCAACTTGAGTTTTGTTTTCTGTATTTGTAGCCATTCCCATCACACCTTTGATATTAATATTTTTAAACTGACTAATACTTTCCAGGAATTCATTGTTTAGAATTTCTTCTTTGTCAAACCCAAATTTCGTTTCTTCTTGTGCAATGTATATTTGCAATAAACAATTAATTGTTAAGTTATTCTTTTCTGCTTGATTGTTTATCTCTTTTAAAAGTTTGATGGAATCAACACTCTGAATCATCGAAATAAAAGTAATAATATGCTTTACTTTGTTAGTTTGCAAATGACCAATAATATGCCATTCAATGTCGTGTGGCAATTGGTTTATTCTCTCAAGCAAAGGTTGCACTTTGTTTTCAGCAAATGCTCTAAAACCTAGGTCATACACCTCTTGAATATCATTAATGTGTCTATATTTAGAAACAACAACAATTTCGGCTTTATCATTTAATTCAAGTTTTAATTTAGAAATATTTTCGGCAATCATTATCTTTGCAAAAATAATGAAACCATATTTAATAATTTTATTTAGTTTTACTTTGTTTTTTGCTTGTTCAAAACAAAAAACCCCTAAAGTTTCTGAATCTAAACCTGAGTGGGTGATTGAAGAAACTAAAATGATTGATATAATTTTGGATTTAAGACTTGTTGACGCTAGCCAATTTATTTTTTCAGACAAACCGCCAAGAGACAAAGCAAAAGATTGGGATTTTGTAATGAAAAAACACCAAGTTGTGGACACTATTTTTATAAATAGTCATGATTATTATGCCGGTCACCCAAAGGTTTTAGAAGGAATGTACGAAAAGGTAATCAATCAGCTGAGCGAAATGCAAAGCGATAATTTTAACGATAATTAACCCAATTTTTTAAAGCAATTTACAAGCATTGAATTTTCCAATAAACATTGAAGAGAAGATAGGATTTGACAAAGTCAGAGGGCTTTTAAAAGCTTATACCAAAAGTAATTTGGGAAAGCAAGCATTAGAAAAAATTTCTTTTTCAACCCAAATAAAAAGCATACAAAAAAGCATTCATCAAATTGTTGAATTTTCTGAATTAAAACAAAATGGTTTTTTACCAGAAATTTTTGAAGACCTTGAATACATTCAAACCTTAATTTCTAATATCGAAAAAGAAGGTTTTATTCTTTATGAGGATGAATTAAATATTTTAAGAAATGCACTTGTTTGTTTTCAAAATAATTTTGATTTTATAGATAATAACAGTGCGCTTATTCCAACTTTTTTGCAAGATTACGATAGTGTTTTATCAATAAAAGCTGCAATCAATCGTATTGATGCAATAATAGATAAAGAAGGGAAAGTAAAACCAAATGCGAGTGCCGAATTGCTCAGAATTAGCAATGATATTAAACAAAAAGAAAAAGATGTTAGGCGCCTGCTTGTTTCAAAATTTGAGCTAGCTAAAAAGAATGGCTGGGCGGGTGATACTGAAATTACAATAAGAAACGAGCGATTGGTAATTCCTATTATTGCTGAATTTAAAAAGAAAGTGAATGGCTTTGTACACGATGACAGTCAAAGTGGAAAGTTTCTATACATTGAACCAATCGAGTGTTTTGAGGAAAATAATTTACTTAAAGAGCTACATCTGGCTTATCAAAAGGAAATTGAAAAAATTTTAAGAAGTTTGACGCATGAAATATCCTTTTATAAGCAAAGTATTTGGCAACATATTAAATACTCTGTTTTTATAGATACTACCAATGCAAAGCAAATTCTTTCGTCAACTCTAAAAGGCATTAAACCTCAAATTGTCAATCATCCGCAAGAAATCAGGCTGTTAAACGCTAAACATCCTTTGCTTTTTATTCAATTGCAAAAAGACAATAAAAAACTGGTACCGTTGAATTTTGAGTTAAAAGATACCAATTATTTAATCCTCATTTCAGGCCCTAATGCTGGCGGAAAAAGTATCACATTAAAAACAATAGCTTTGCTTCAATATATGTTTCAGTGCGGTCTGCCTGTGCCTATGGAAATGGATTCTAAAATGACTGTTTTTAATCAAATTTTCATTGATATTGGCGATAACCAATCGATAGAAAATAATTTAAGTTCATACAGTAGTCATTTGCATAATATGAACTACTTTTTAGAAAACATAGATAATAAAACGCTCTACTTGATTGATGAATTAGGAAATGGCACCGATCCATTGATTGGCACAAGCATTGCCCAAGCGATTTTAGAAAACCTTCTATCGAAAAAAGGCCTTGGTATTGTTACAACACACTTTGGCGAATTAAAAGCTTGGGCTTCTCAAACGAACGGTGTTTGCAATGCTCGAATGCTTTATGATATGCAAAATTTAGAACCACGCTATGAATTTGAAATAGGGAAACAGGGCAGTTCGTTTGCGCTTGAAGTGGCAAGTAAAGTTGGTTTAAAGCAAGAAATAATAGAAAGGGTAAAAAAAATAAGCAAACAAAAAGATGCGATTGATTTAGATGAATTGATTGCAGAAAATGAGCGCAACAAGCAAATTTTATCCGAAAACAAACAAAAGATTGCTGAAAAGGAATTGGTTTTAGAAAAAATGATTTCAGAGTATCAAACATTAAAAGAAGCATTAAAAGAAAACAAAGTTGCAATATTAAATGAGGCAAAAGCAAAAGCGTTTCAATTACTAACGGAAAGTAATCAAAAAATAGAGCAAACAATTAAAGAAATTAAGGTTAATCAGGCAGAAAAAGCAAAAACAAAAGAACTGCGAAAAAAGTTGTCTGAGCATAAAGAGGTCATTAAGCCTGTCGTAATTTTAAGCTCTGCGGCTAAAAAAGACCAAAATTCTTTAGAAATTAAAATAGGTAGTATAGTTAAACAATTTGGTTCGCAAACAAAAGGCGAGGTGATTAGCATTAAAGGTAAAAATGCGCAGGTTTTGTTTGGAGAAATAAAAATGACATTGCCTCTAGAAAATCTAGAATCAAGCAATCAACCGATGATCAAAAGGCAACAATCCAACAACTTCACCAACCACATAGTTGAAAAACAAAAACAATTTTACCCAGATTTGGATTTAAGAGGTGTTAGGGGAGAAGAAGCCCTTGTTTTATTAGATGATTTTATAAATGATGGCAACTTATTGAACATAAAAAACCTTAAAATTATTCATGGAAGGGGATATGGGATTCTTAAAAAAATAATAAAAGAATTTCTACATAAAAATAAATTTGTTGCTCATTTTGAACACGAAAGCGAACAAATGGGTGGTGATGGTGTAACACTCATTACAATGACTTAATTTTCTGTTAAAATAATAGTGGATAATTTATGTATTAATATATTTATGTTAATCTTGTTTAAACTAATTATATATACTAACATTGCTAAATATTATGAATTTAGATTTACTATTTGAAAATTTATCGAATCCTGCACTACTTTTTTTTATATTAGGCATAATAGCAGTCTATTTAAAAAGCGATTTAGAAATCCCTGAAAACTCATCAAAGTTTATTTCTCTTTATTTGTTGTTTTCTATAGGTTTTAAAGGCGGACAAGAACTTTCGCACGAGGTATTTACGACTGAAATTTTGTTTTCTATGCTTTTTGGTATTTTAATAGCATCAATAATACCTATTTATTCATTTTTTATTTTAAAAAAGAAATTAGGTATTTTTAATGCAGGTGCAATAGCTGCTGCTTATGGTTCTGTTAGTGCCGTAACTTTTGTAACGGCCGCAACTTATTTGGAATCAAATCAAATGAGTGTAAAAGGACACATGGTTGCTATAATGGCCATAATGGAGTCGCCTGCAATTATTTTTGGCCTGGCTTTAATTTCTATTTATAACAAAAAAAGCGAAACTATTATTAACAAAAAAGAAGTTCTAAAACATTCGTTAACCAATGGAAGTGTAATACTAATTATTGGTAGTTTGTTTGTTGGTTTTTTGGCAAATGCAAAACAAGCAGAGGGTATCAAACCATTTACAAATGACTTGTTTAAAGGATTTTTGGCAATATTTTTATTAGATATGGGTATTTCGAGTGGAAAAAAACTAAAATCTTTCTTTTCGTTTGGCTACTTTCCATTGCTATTTGCCATTTTTATCCCATTAATTAATGGCTGTTTGTTTTCAATTTTAAGTGGAATTGTAACAGATGATGTTACCAACAAATTCATGTTTGGAGTTTTAGCCGCAAGTGCTTCTTATATTGCCGTACCTGCCGCCTTAAAAATCAATGTGCCCGAAGCCGATTCTGGACTTTATTTGCCAATGGCATTGGCAATTACATTCCCCGTAAATATCACAATAGGGATGCCATTATACCTTTATATTGCACAAAATATAAGTTTTTTTTAAATGTTTATAAATATAGACACTATGTAAATAACGATTCAAAAATGTAATATAAATTGCCACTTTATTAAAAATCATGGCAACTCCCGAAAATAATAATTATTCAGACGATAGTATAAAGTCATTAGACTGGAAAGAACACATCCGTTTAAGACCAGGAATGTATATCGGAAAACTAGGCGATGGCTCAAGTGCCGATGATGGTATTTATGTTTTGGTAAAAGAGGTTTTAGACAATTCCATCGATGAATTTATGATGGGAAACGGAAAGAAAATTGAAATTAAAATATCGGAAAATAAAGTTTATGTAAGAGATTATGGGCGTGGAATTCCTTTGGGGAAAGTAATTGATTGTGTTAGTAAAATTAATACAGGCGGAAAATATGATTCAGGCGCGTTTCAAAAATCCGTTGGGTTAAATGGGGTAGGAACAAAAGCAGTGAATGCCTTGTCTAACTATTTTAGAGTGGAATCTTACCGAGAAGGACGATCAAAAAAGGCCGAGTTTTGCAAAGGCGAATTAATTCAAGATTACAAAGAAACCGATACAAACGAAAAAAACGGCACCTATATTGTTTTTGAACCAGATGCAAGCATTTTTAAAAACTATCGTTACATTTTTGATTTTTTAATTGAGCAAATTTGGAACTATGCCTTCCTGAATGCTAATTTAACAATTGTTTTCAACGGTCAGAATTATATTTCAAAAAATGGGTTGAGAGATTTGTTGGAGCGCAAAGTAGATACAGAAACAATTTTGTATCCAATTATGCATTTTAAAGAAAGTGATTTTGAAGTGGCAATTACCCACGGACACCAATATGGCGAAGAATATTATTC
>JBDNIM010000493.1:0-3882 GCA_041688295.1 Bacteroidia bacterium | reverse complement strand
CAATGGGGATTCATACGGGCGATAGCATCACCATTGCCCCAGCAATGACAATGAGCGACACTTGCTATCAAAACATGAGAAACATGGCTTTCAAAACGATGCGCAGCATCGGTAGTTTTGCTGGTGGATGTAACGTGCAGTCTGCTGTACATCCAGAAAATGAAAATATTATAGCGATAGAAATTAACCCGAGGGTTTCTCGTTCTTCAGCTTTGGCTAGCAAAGCAACAGGCTACCCAATTGCAAAAATTGCTTCAAAATTGGCAATTGGCTATAATCTTGATGAACTTTTAAATCCTGTAACAAAAACAACTTCTGCGTTTTTTGAACCTGCAATTGATTATGTAATCATAAAAATACCCAGATGGAATTTTGATAAATTTAAAGGTGCAGACAAATCGCTTGGTTTGCAAATGAAATCGGTAGGAGAGGTGATGGCCATAGGCAGAAGTTTCCAAGAGGCTTTGCAAAAAGCTTGTCAATCTTTAGAAATAAGCAAACATGGATTAGGCGCAGACGGCACGGGCTCAAGAAATTTGGCTGAAATTGTTCATAGTTTAGAGTTTCCAAGTTGGGACAGATTGTTTCATCTGAAAGATGCTTTAGAAATGGGAGTTCCAATAACTTCCATTCAAAAACTTACTAAAATAGACCGTTGGTTTTTAGAGCAAATTGCAGATTTAGTAAAAACTGAAAAAGAGATAAGGAAATTTACCTTGCAAACTTTGCCCACAGAGCTAATTAGAACAGCAAAGAAGAAAGGTTATAGTGATTATCAAATTGCCTATTTAATTAAAAATTGCACAGAAGACGAAGTGTATGAAAAAAGAAAAGCCCTTGGTATTCGCAGAACCTATAAAATGGTAGATACTTGTGCAGCTGAATTTCCTTCCCCTACCAATTATTTCTATTCTTGTTTCGAGTCTGAAAATGAGAGTATTCGTTCTGAAAAGAAAAAAGTCGTTGTTTTAGGAAGCGGACCAAACAGAATTGGTCAAGGCATTGAGTTTGATTACAGTTGTGTGCATGGATTATTGGCTGCCAAAGAAAGTGGTTATGAGGCTATAATGGTTAATTGCAATCCAGAAACGGTTTCTACAGATTTTGATATGGCCGATAAACTCTATTTTGAGCCAGTGTATTGGGAGCATTTATGGGAAATTATTGAACATGAAAAACCTGAAGGCGTTATTGTTCAATTGGGAGGACAAACGGCACTAAAATTGGCTGAAAAACTGCACGAAAAAGGGATAAAAATAATAGGCACATCATTTCCAAACATGGATATGAGCGAAGACAGAGGATTGTTTAGTGATTTGCTGAAAGAACTTGATATTCCCTACCCAAAATATGGAGTTACAGAAACCGCAGACGAAGCAGTAAAAATAGCAAATGAAGTGGGTTATCCTGTTTTGGTGCGCCCTAGCTATGTTTTGGGTGGACAGGGTATGAAAATTGTTATCAACGATGAGGATTTGGAGGCAGCTGTTATCGGTTTGTTAGGCGATTTACCAGGCAATAGAGTCTTGATCGACCATTTTTTAGACAGAGCAGAGGAAGCTGAATGTGATGTTATTTGCGATGGAGAAGATTATCATGTGATAGGCATGATGGAACACATTGAGCCTGCGGGCATACATAGTGGTGATAGCAATGCAGTGTTGCCGCCTTTTAGCCTTAGTGGAGATGTGAAACAAAAAATGGAAGAATATAGCAAAAAACTTGCTTTTTCTATGAATATTAGAGGGTTGCTGAATATACAATTTGCGATAAAAGATGAAAAAGTTTATGTGATTGAAGCCAACCCTCGTGCTAGCCGTACAGTGCCTTTTATTTGCAAAGCTTATGATGTACCATATATCAACATCGCTACCAAAATTATGTTGGGTGTAAACAAACTAAAAGATTTTAATATTCAACCAAAACAAGACGGTTTTGCTATCAAAATTCCTGTGTTTTCTTTTAGTAAATTTCCTAATGTAAACAGAGAATTGGGGCCAGAAATGAAAAGTACAGGCGAAGCCATTCTTTTTGTTAAAGACATTAAAGACCCAGAATTTAGGGAAATATACAGCAAGAAAAGCATGTATCTGAGTCGCTAAATTTTATATAAGGTTTGAATTAATGGTTAATTCAAGTTGGAAGACAATATGTTAAAAGTCTAATTAAAGTCGAACCCCAAATTTATTTACATTTAAAAGGGTCTTCTCCTTTTTTGTTTTTTGTTTTTTTATCCCAACAAAAATTCATATCATAGCTTTTAATGTTTATAATACTCGATTGAACACTAACTCCTCTTTTGCTATCAGGTGCAAAAACCTCTTTGGTCTCAAAGGGTTTTACATTATAAAATTCTAAGATTTCAGTTTGTGCAGTGTCTTTGTTGGATTTAAGATATTCAATATAAATCTTTATAAAATCAATATTGTAGGCACTAGTATTGGTGACCATCAGTTTTAAATCATCAATTCCACCAAATTCTTTTTTTCTAAAATTATTGGCTTTCAACGTTATGAATTTTTCCCAATTTATTCTGTAGGTCTTTTTTTCAGCCTCCAAAGTGGCATCATTAATCATTTTAATGGTGTCAAAAGACTTATTGCCTTTAATAGAATCAGACTTATTTATGGTTAAGCTATCGGTTATATTATTAGTCTGCAAATTGGTTTCATTTTTATCTTTTTTGTCGAAAACAAGCCAAATAATGAGCAATGCAACTAAAATGAAACCAGCTGTAAGCCAAAGTTTGTTATTGTTTTTAGATGAAAAAGTAATTGAGTTTATTTTTTTAGACAATGGAGGGGTCAAATCAAGGGTTTTTTGTGGCTCAATGCTGTCCAGATTGGGAGTGGCGATATTTCCAACCAAATGTTTCAGCTCTTCTTCTTTACAAATGTTTATCCATCCTGCAATACCTTCGTGCCAAATCATTGTGCTTTTGTAATACTTGTTTTTGCAAAAATCAGTATAAGATATTGGGCCATAAATGTCAAAACCATTAGAGTAAAAAAGTTCTTTGATTTGTTTCTTTGTCATAGTACAAAAATACAAAATACTTTAAAGTTTGGCAACTTCTATTTTAAAATAATATAAGTTTACATATAAAACGGGTTATACTAAAATTATTGAACCTTAATCGGTTATAAGTTTTGTCGCTTGCAGAGGATGCCTTTCAAACGAAATTGATTGTAAAACGGGTTTTTTGAATTATTTAATGAAGAATCAAAATTATCAAATGAAAAATGCCTGATTTCTTAAGGATACATACTTTGCTGATTGATTCAAAAAAAATGGACAATCAATGATGCTTTTTATAACAAGTTGAATGATAAATTGGTTAAGAAAATTGAAAATAAAACAAAAAAAATGCAAATCAATTTTAATAAACAAAAAAGGAAAGGTTAGCAAAGAAGCCATTAGAAAAGAGGAAGATTAAGTCCTATTTCCAATTTACAATTCCCAGTTTTCATTTCTCCATTTACAATTATCAGTTCTGCAATTCTCAATTGACTCTATTTCCCCACAATAAGCACTGGTATTTTTATGCGATGTCGTACTTTCTCTAAAGTTGTGCCAAACAGAATGTCAGAGAATCCTTTGTGTCCATGGGTTGCCATTACTAATAAATCTGCTCGGCAAACTTTTACCAGCCTAGGGATTTCTTTTTTTGGATTTCCATGACCTAATGCAGTTTCCACTTTAAATCCATTTTGTTCTAAAAATAACTTGTATTTTTCTAACTGAATAATGTCCAAATGGCTTTCATGGTCTTTAATCTCATTGCCTAACATAATAGCGCCTGCAGATTCCACAACATGGATTAAAATAATAACAGAATTTTCATTTGTTTGAAATGATAATTGCGAAAGTGCATTGTTGTCT
>JBDNIM010000492.1:0-2501 GCA_041688295.1 Bacteroidia bacterium | reverse complement strand
AATGAAAAATGTTTGTATGCTATAATCCCGACTTCTGTACCAGTTCCTACACCAAATCCTCTGCATTGAACACCAGTTCTTGAATGTGAGTTTAAAAAGATTGTATTAGAACCATATCTATATTTAAAATATAATGATGGATTAAAATATAAATTATAATTTTTGTAAATTTTTTTGTAAAACATTTTATTAACACCAAGTTCAATTACTTTAAAGTTTCTTGAAATTATATCACCTAGTATCATATCTGTATTATGATTTTGATTTTTGATTTGCATATAATTGTTTCTAGTATATCTATAAAAACCAAAGCTAATACTTACATTATCACATACATTTCTACTAAATGAAATATTGAAATCACTTGTACTAATTTCATTTTCAATTATTTTGGAATATTTATAACCATAGCCATCCATGAAATTTATGCTAGTAAGACCAATTTGAATATGATTATTTGGAAATTTAAAATTAGGAATAGTATCGGCATAAGCCGATACTATTCCAATCATTGAAATTAATAGTGATAGAATAATTTTCATTGTTTTATGAATTTTATAGTCTGAGAAAAACCACTATTGTTTGAAATGAAAATTGAATATACTCCTGATGTTAACTGAGAAATAGATAATCCATTTTCTAAGTCATCGTTTGAAAGGGTTTTAGACAATTGGGTACGACCTAACATATCTAATATACTTTGTTGTGTGTAATGCTTTATCTGCGCACGAATCTTTTTATCAATTCGGAAAGCTCTTTTTTGTTTTTAATATTACTAAAAACACGATTGTATCCAATAATGACCTGACCGTTTGGTCTTATTAAATAACCACAATCATTTTGCCATTTAGTCTCTTTATTAACATCATAATCTTTAATTGTATCGAATATACTTTTCCCTTCGCAAATTATAACTTTTGGTTTGGTTAATTCTATCAATTGTGCAGTCCATTCGTAAGATTGTTTCCAAAAGTCATTGAATGAATAATTTTCGATTTGCTTAAAGCATTTTTTAATGTCAGTTTGATTTGTGGTACTCAAATAATAAAAGTTTGTCTTTATGGATTTATTGTTTAATAGTTCTCTTATTTCAGTTTCTCCATATCCAGCCATTTCAAATGATTGAATTGTTTCTTTGGCTAAAGTATATTTGTCATTTTCGCCATCCATAAATTCCATATAGGAAATTTGATTTTCTGGTTCTGTTACAATCTGTCCAGAATTATTTGGATTTCCATTTCCAGGGTTTATTCCTATAAACATTATTTCGGGATTTTCTATTAGTTTGCTGTCCCAAACATAAAATCCACCATAAAGTGATTTGGCAATTTCGTTTTTATCGATTTTTGCTTTTAAAGACGCAAGTTTAGTCGAAATATCACTTGTCCAATTCTTAAAATTCAGTTCGTGCATAATTATAAAGCAGGTGAGTGCTGTCCTTTGTTAGTTCCGTTTGGATGTTTTGCACATCTATTATTCGTTAAAGATGAAATACTTGAATATTTCGTTCCGCAATTTTTGCAATAATAATTTGAAATAGTTTTAAATTTTAGTTCGGATTTTTTTTGCATTACACACAACGGCAGTCTGTCTAAATACTCCACAAAAATACACAAACTATCGGATATTTACCTTTAAAATTTTTCAACCTTGCAATTCTCAGCGCCTTGATTTGAGTAATTAGACATTTTGACGGTTGGCAGCTACAAGAAGTTGGCGATTTTTAAAATCCCGAATGTACGGGATCTGCCAGCACTGAACTTAATACGAAGCACAACCCCGTAGGTCTCATGAATACCTTAAAAAAATAAACAAAAATGAGTAAAGCTTCATTTAACCTGCCTGCCCCGACCCTTCGGGTACCCGCCAATTTCTTGCAGGTGTTGTTATGGGCTGGGCATATTTTAACGTCAAATCTCATTTTATGTCGGATAGTATTTTGTCAATATTTGGATTTGAAAGTTTAATGTCGTTCTCCTTTAAATATTGTTTTAAGTTCGTCTTGTTTGGTTTGTGATTATATGTCTTTATCCAAATACTAAAATTGTTTGTCAGGTCAGGTATAATTTCCAATTCCCTTTTTGCTACACGTTGTTTAATTATTGGTTCTGAGGCATTATAAATATCGTCAAGGAATTTTTTTGCTTGAGGAGATAATGCATGATAACCAAACCCCTCAAATCCTATGTTTTTCCAAAACTGACTTTTAGCTCTTTGATATTCCAATTTGTTAAAGCCATTATATACTATTGAATACTTTGTGTCGATTAAAATTAGTAGGTCATCCAGCAAAGTGTCATGTCCAATTTGATAAAGTTTTTCTTCTGTTTTTTGTAGTTTTGCTAACTCTTCTTTTGAATAAGGGTTGAACATATTATCATCATCTTCGTCCTCCGCATTTTCATATGAAAAATCTTCAAAATCCAACTGTATTGAAATTTCCAGATGTCGAATTGTTGAAAAGAGAAATAAATTGTCCTCGATTGATTTATTTTCAATTT
>JBDNIM010000491.1:0-4788 GCA_041688295.1 Bacteroidia bacterium | reverse complement strand
TTTAGTGCATCTTCTATTTGCTTAAGAGAATAACTTGGTAACAAATATAAACAATGTTTTTTTAAATTTCCAAATGATTTTTTTTCAATAAAAAACCACTCCACATAAAAAGAACCTGTCATGCGGCAGGTTCTTTTTTATATTGTCTGAACTATGATTTTAATTTAATTTCCAATACAGTAAAAGAAACTGTTTGATGTTTTTGAGCGGGTTTTGTATATTTGCACGATGGTTCGCTATTTTTAGTATTCCGCTATGAAAAAACTACTGACATATTTATTTTGACAATAACTGTTTTTGGGCAAGTTGAAAACAAACAAAATCCAACTGACTTTTTACCAAAAGGATACATGGTTTTTGAAAAAATAATTGGCGACTTTAATAATGACCGTATCAAAAACTTTGCTTGCTTTTCTTAAGAAAAATTAAGACGGTGGTGTTTATTTTGCCCCAGAACTATCTATAGAAATTAAAAATGGGAATTTGTATATTAATTATGGACACGCTAGATATGGCTACAGGCAATATGTTTTTAGGTATCAAAACTCGGAGTTAAAACTTAGAGGTTATGATACAAGCAATGGAGATGTTGTAATTATTGGGGAAACGAGTATTACCTTTTTAACCAAAAAGAAACAAGTAAAAGTGAACACAAACGAAAATGTCCAAGATGGCGAGGAGGTTTTTAAAGAATCATGAAAAAAAATAAGGATAAATAAAATTATCCAACACTCTGAAATTAAAGACTTTGATGCAGTCTATATGAGTGTATATTAAACAAAACATAATATCATCTAAAAATTTCGACTTTAAAATCTGTAATCTAAAAAAAACTATTTTAAAACGAGCAATTTTCTTTTAATTGAATTGGTTTCCAAAAGGTAAATGCCATTTTTTAATTCGCTTATATTTATGATGTTTTTTCCTGAGTTCAATTTTGTTTCAAAAACCAATTGTCCCAATAGGTCAAAACACTTTAAGTAATCATTTTCTAGCAATTCTATTACAACCGTTTCGTTTGCCGGATTTGGGTAAATAAGTACGGATTCAATTTCGTTGCTATTAATATTGTTGGAAAGTTTGGTGGTAAAAGTAAAGGAATCAATATTGCTGCAACCTTTTTTGTCCCATACCCTGCATTTTATTTTATAAGCGCCAGGTTGCCCAAACTGTTTTGCAACAATAGCGTTTGATTTTGTTTTGCTGCCCGTGCTCCATAAATATTTTTCGAAAGATTGATTGACATCAAACAAAATTACTTCATTCCAATTGTATTCAGAATTGGCAATAATTTCAACATTTGGCAACGGAAATGGAATGTATTTAATGGAATCAATTGCTTGGCAGCCCAGGCTATCTTTAATAGTAAACACTGCATTTGAAGTTTGTTTTTGCCTGATTAATAAAACAGTGCTTCCATTAACTATGGAGTTGTTATTTTGCCATTTATAGCTGCCAAGTCCATTGCTTTGCAATATTTTAGCAGATACAAATCCTAAGGAATTTTCGCAATTAGAAAAAGATTGTAAGGTGAATGTTGGCGCAGAAAGTTTGTTTATTATTGTGTTTGCAGAGAAGGAGCAAGCAAATGCATTAGTGGTTTTTACCTCCACTTTATTGATGTTATCTACCATGCTAACAAAATACGGCAGTTGGTTTGAACTTAATACATCGTTTATTTTCCATTCATAAATCAGGTTGTTTGCCCCTGGGTTTTTAAAAACCAAAGAAATTGTGTCCATTGTTTTTTCGCAAAACGCAACTTTTTGAAAAGCAAATTCAATGTCATTCGGAATAACATCAATCACTACCGTTTTTGAACTAGCACAAGCTTTGTTAATGGAAAGCTCGGCCATTATTGTTTTTGTGCTGTCAAGAATAAATACAAAAGAATCTATGTTTGATTGTTGTGCAACATTGTTCAAATACCAAGCAATGTGATAAGGTTTGTTCACCGAAATATTTTTTATTTTAACAGTCGTTTCATTGCCCAAACATAGGCTGGTATCGTTCAAATTAAAATTAAAATCAATGTTAGAAAAGACATTAATATCTTCAAAAAAGCTACAAAAAGCATTGGTGTAACCCCTTCTAATAATGTTATTGCCATTGGTTTGTGTAAAATTCAGAATATGGCCAGTGTCCGCTAGCGTGGTTCCTATTGGAAACTCCCACCTCACTTTGTGATAAGCCATAAGATTAAAGCTTTTGCCAAGTGCAACAGTCTGTCCAACGCAAACCAAGGTGTCTGTTTTCAATTGTTCGAAAAAAGAATTATAGGTTAACTGAACCGTGTCGTATTCTATTGCAGAGCATTTTTCGCCAACAATGAATATTTGATGCACAAAAACATAAGTGCCCGTTTCTGTTATTTTAAAAGTGTCTTTTTGTTTTCTTCTATTAAAAACTTCTTTTTGCGGCTGTTTTAAATTGTATGCAACACTCGAAAAGCCTAATATTTGTTGTTTGTTTAAAACCGTGTCCGCTAAATTATTTTCCCAAACATATAAGTTGCAGTTTGCAATTTGTTTAGCATCTACTTTTAGCTTTTTGCTTTTTAGTGTTGTTATTTTATAGGTAATGGAGGCGCTCGAATTGCAGAAATTGCTTCTAGCAGAAATTGTGTAGTAATTGGTTTCAGATGCCAAGTATTTGTTTGAGTTATTAATCTTAAATTCAAAATCCAATTGGTTTTTATTTAGATTTGTTGTTTTAATATCGACATCATTTGACGAAATAGTGATGGAATCCTTTGTAATTGGCAAAGAAGTATTGTTTAAAACAGATCTTTTGATCGTTATATCCCGGTTGTCGCAAATTGCTTGAAGGAAATTAGTGTTTGTAAATTCAACATATTTGCTTTTTGCCATAATTACAGAAATCACTTGCTCTCTAGAAATAGATCCAATATATACAAACTTTTGCCCAATAGTGTCATATCTGTATTGCTCAACAACATATTTTAAAATGCTTGTTTCTCCAATATTAATTGGAGTGAAAATAAATTCGCCAATTTGATTATTGTAACTAAAACCCCTAGCAGGTTTACCATTAGGAAAAGGGCGACAGTTTAAAACACCTGAAGTTGGCGGGCAAAAAGGTGTAATGGGTACAGACTTACTAAAATTATTTAAAAAGCCTACATTTTGTTGCCAGTCGTGTTGAACATCGCCTTGCACAAAGTTTAAAGAATCTAAAGGCGAAAAGTTTTTTATGCCTGGAGAACATTTGATAGACACATTGCCTGGTATTTTATATGCAGGGTTTATGGTAAAAACAGGCGATTTGATGTCCATCATTCCATGACATAAATTAACCTTGGCATCGATGAAAAGATTTTTGGTTTGCATATTAGAAATTGGGTAATCTCTAATATCCTGATTAATAGCAAAATGTACCATGCAGATGCTATCATCAAGAATGGCTTTATAGGGAGCTTTTTCAAAATTGATGGTGTCCACAAAAGTGTGTTTTTCTATCCCTGCATTTGAAAATTGGTTTTGGTTGTCGCAGGGGTTTCCGCAGGTGTCGCTGATGTTTTTAATAGCCGTGCGATTAAAATTCATTGCAATTTTGTGCGTTCCGCCATACACAAAGCCAACCAATTTGCCTAAGTCGGCCATGTCGCATCGTCTGTAAGCATTGGCTTGAACGGCATATTTGAATTTGCCCACTTGGGTATAAAAAATCTCGACCGATGTAATGTTTTGCCCCCACGAAAAAGGGATAAATATTAGAAATAGTAGGGTGTTGAGTAATAGTTTTTTCATGGTTCTATAAATTTCATGAACACAAAAATAATGTTTTTAGAATCAGAATTTATCTTTTAGCAAACAAATAGCCCAAAAATGACTAAAAAATGACATAAACACAATTAATTGTTTGTAATTAAAATAAGATAAAAACAATAAAGGATTTTTAATGTTATATTTGCACTCGAAAACTTATGAAGAGTATTAATCCCTTGTTCTACGCAAAAATCTTACTGTTTGGTGAATATGGAATTATTGAAGATTCAATGGGTTTGTCTATTCCATTCAATAAATTTAATGGATATTTAAAGTTCAGTTCAGAAAATTCACCAACAGCAAAATTATCAAACAAAGAAATCTGTAAGTTTTACAACTATTTATTGTCTTTAAAAGCCGACAACAATTTGCCTTGCAATTTTGATTTTCAATCATTTAATACAGATTTGAAAAACGGTTTGTTTTTTGAAAGCACCATTCCCCAAGGATTTGGCGTGGGCAGCAGTGGCGCTTTGGTAGCATCTGTTTATGACAAATATTGCACAAATAAAATAAAGATTCAATCTCAACAACAAGGCGATGAAATATTAAAGTTAAAACAAATTTTTGGACAGCTTGAATCTTTTTTTCATGGAAAAAGTTCTGGATTAGATCCTTTGATTTGTTACTTAAATTTGCCTGTTTTAATACAATCTAAAACCCAATTAGACACTGTTGGTTTGCCATGTCCTAATATCAATGGCAAAGTTGCTATCTTTTTAATGGACAGTGGTTCTGTTGGGCAAACATCAAATATGGTTTCCATTTTTCTTGAGAAATTGAAAAACGAAGGTTTTAGAAACATTATAAAAAATCAATTCAAGAAATACAATGACGAGTGTATTCATGCTTTCTTAAATAAAGAATTTAATCCATTGATGGGTTCCATAAAAAACTTGTCTCAATTGGTGTATGATAACTTTTCGCCAATGATTCCTGATAATTACAAACAGGTTTGGAAAGAAGGCATTGATTCCAACGATTATTATTTAAAACTTTG
>JBDNIM010000490.1:0-2031 GCA_041688295.1 Bacteroidia bacterium | reverse complement strand
GCCCCAACGGTTAAATATTTTCATTGAGAATTTTTTAACTTTATTGTATCCAACGATGCCAAAGTTTTCGTTGTGCCCATCGCTGTTTGGACTAAAAGCTGTTGGGAAATAATATTTATTTGGTATGCTAAAAAAATATCTTTTACTAGTAATTCCTGTGCAATTATTGGTGTCTGTTACACTTAAGCTAACCGTTAAATGAGATGAATCTGTAAGATTTACAACATATTTATTATTGTTTAAATTGCCGTTAAATGGCGTTGAACTCCATGAACTAGCATTCTTTGGAATGTTAGTAATATCGATAAATTCAATATTAATTCCTGTAGTCAAAGCAAATACATTGGTATCAATTGCGGGAACTGGATTTCCATAAATATTTACTCTGTTATTCAATGTTTGTGTAGTTATGCAATTGTTGTTATCAGTTGCTGTAATTATGATATTTTTTGATCCAATTTGGTTGCTAACAGTTGTAAATGGATTCCCGTTGAAAAAAGGACTGTTTCCCATTTTCCATTTATGTACCAAGGTGTTGTCGAGTGAAGTGGCGGTTAAAGTGATGGTGTCATTTTGACAATATTTTGATTTTCCGCTAATATTAAAAACAGGATTATTTAAAACGATTACTTCTCGAGTTAAACTATCTCTGCAACCTTTATTAGTTATTGTTTTTAACATAAATTGGGCTTTTCCGGCATTGGTTAAACTATGGTTTAAAACTTTAGAGGTTCCAATATAATTGTTTGGCAAAATCCACCATTCTCTTGAAAAAGTTGAGCCTCCATTGCTATTGTCAGTTAATTTAAAATCATTTATATCAAAACATTGAGCGGTATCGTCAATAGTGAATTTTGTTGAGGGACTAAAATTAACAATAATAGGTTTTGTGGTTGTGTCTTTGCAATTAAAATTTGAACTACTAATTAATCTAACATTGAAGTTGCCATCGCTGTTGTATTGATGATTTACATCTTGTGTGTTGTCAATTTTGCCATCACCAAGTGTCCAATTATATTTTAAAGTTCCATTTGTTATTGCAGTTTGATTAGTGAATGTAAACTGATTGTTTTTTAAACATTGCTCAAAATTATTGATAGAAAATCCACTTTTTGGGTTAGGAAAAATATTGATAGTTTTTATTAAACTATCTATGCAATTATTGTTTGTCTTTGTTACTAATTTTATATTAATTGCTCCTTCAGTAGCGTATTTTTTCAGTAAAGAATCTAAATTACTCATACTATTGTCGCCTAAGTTCCATTGATTTGTAACCGTTCCTGTTGTAATCTTTGTTTTGGAAACAAATTTAAAATTTTGTGCTTTAAAGCATTGAGAATCTTTGTTTATTGTAAAAAAGGCTTGCGGCATTTCAAATATAAAATTTGATTTTATAGCAGTGTCTTTGCAAAGTTTGTTACTTGTATTGATTAGCTGCACTTTAAATTTGCCAAAATTGATGTAATTGTTTGATGGCGATGTATTTACACTTGTATTATTGTCTCCAAAATTCCATTCGTGTTGTAATGTTCCCGTTGAAATAGATGAGTTGTTGGTAAATATAAATTGGTTGCCTTTTAAACATTGTGTACTATCATTTATACTGAAATCGGACATTGGCGATGGGTTTAATAGGATCATTTTTATAACACTGTCTTTGCAATTATTGCTTGTGTTTACAACTAGTTTTATAGAATAATTATTATTGAAAGTGTTGTATTTCTTTGCCAATGGGTCTTTCAATAAGCTGGTTGTTCCGTTTCCAAAATTCCATAAATAACCTATTGTGCCGCTAGAAATACTGCTAATATTGTTTATGGAAAATAAATTTTCATTAAAACATTGCGTGTCTTTATTTAATGTAAAATTAGGAACTGCATTTTCAAATACTTGTATGTTTTTGGAAATGGAATCCATACATGAAAATGCACTTTCCGATATTAATTTAACGCTGTGTTGTGCAAATATTGAATATGTTTTTATACTCGGATTTTGAATGTTTGAAATTCCGCTATCTCCAAAACTCCAAAG
>JBDNIM010000489.1:0-10807 GCA_041688295.1 Bacteroidia bacterium | reverse complement strand
TTACTTGAATTAACAATGTTTTGACCTTCGACAACTTTACCAAAAATAGTGTGTTTGTTGTCTAACCATGGAGTGGCCACAATCGTGATAAAAAACTGACTACCATTAGTGCTAGGACCAGAATTTGCCATTGATAAATAACCAGGAGCATCATGCTTTAAACTTGGATGAAATTCATCTCCAAAAGAATAGCCAGGGCCACCTGTGCCATTACCTTTAGGGTCGCCACCTTGCACCATGAAATCTTGTCCATCGCCATTGGCAACGCTAATTACTCTGTGAAATTTTAATCCGTTATAATATGGAACACCAGCAGCTTTTGCATTGTTGTTGATTTTGCCTTCGGCTAATCCAACAAAATTACACACTGTTAATGGTGCTTTATCTGGATATAATTCGATTAAAACTGTACCTTTTGTTACTACAAACTTGGCGTACAAACCATCTTTTACTTGTGCATCACTTGATTCTATTGACATAAATAATAATAAAGCTGCAAAAATAGATTTTATTTTGTTTAATTTCATGATAATATAATTTTCAATTTCTGTGCCAAAATTACAACTATTTTACGATTCTTTGTAAATTGACATTAATTGTTTTGAAATTTCTTCCTTTTTATATTTTTCTAAATGACTTGAGTAATTTAACTTATTGATTACAAGCAAATTGTTTAATTTGGAACAAAGTTCAGAATTATTTTTTAAGTCAAAAAATTGAACATCTGGACTTGCAACTTCTCTAAAAACTTCAATATCTGATGCCAAAATAGGTAAATTACTTGTCATTGCCTCTAAAATTGGGATGCCAAATCCCTCAATTAAGCTTGGATAAACAAACCAATTGGCACATTGATAGGCAGATATTAAGTCGTTTTTTTTTAAATTATTCAATATTTTTACTCGATTTTGTAGTTTAAGTGATTTAATTAATTTTATAATGGATTCCAAAGCTTCTCCTTTTTGCCCAATTAAAACTAACGGAACATCTTTGTTGTCAATTTTGGCAAAAGCATTGATAAGTTCTAAATGGTTTTTTCTTTGTGTAAAACTACTAACATATAGTAAAAACGGTTGATTTAATTTGTGTTTATTTCTAAATTCATTTAATTCACTTTCTTTTTTTTCTTGCCAAAATCCATCATCGCATGATTGATAAACCACTTCCAACTTTCGAGAGTCCAATTCATAATGCTTCATTATGTCTTTTGCAGTAAAATGACTTGTTGCAATAATTTTATCTGCAATATTTATAGCTTTCGAGGTTTTTATATCATAGCTAATTCTGTCTAAAAGTGGATATTTTTCTGGATGGGTTTTAAATATGACATCATGTATAGTAACAATTTTCTTTGTGTTTAAATTCCATTTTCCAATAGGCAATTGATTGCTCAATCCATGAAAAACGTCTAGCTCTAAAGCATTGATTTGTTTTATACAAAAAGCAGAGCGCCACAAAAAGTTTGTTATTTGTGGTTTTACTATTTCAGAATTTGGATAATATTGAGAATCTTCTTTTTGGTCAAATAAAAAATATTGATTGCTAGGATAGCTTTTTTGAAGTCCATCCAACAAAGCCCGGCTATAGTTTCCTAAACCAGTTGTGTTGTGAAATAACCTTTTGGCATCGAATCCGAGTTTCAATTTTAAGTGTTTTTTTAAACCGCCACATTGTGCTCTCTTAAAGCATCATTTAATGAAGTCTTTAAATCGGTACTTGGCTTTCTTTTTCCAATGATGATAGCGCAAGGTACATGAAATTTGCCTGCGGGAAATTCTTTTTCATAACTGCCAGGAATCACTACACTGCGTTCTGGTACAAATCCTTGATATGTGATTTTTTCAGTAGTTGTTACATCAATGATTTTTGTAGATTGTGTAATTGTAACGCCAGCACCTAAAACAGCTTCTTTACATATTCTAGCGCCTTCCACAACAATACAACGAGACCCAATAAAACAATCGTCCTCAATGATTACAGGTGCCGCTTGTATTGGTTCTAATACGCCACCAATTCCAACACCTCCGCTTAAATGTACATTTTTTCCTATTTGGGCACAGCTTCCAACAGTCGCCCAAGTGTCCACCATAGTTCCACTATCAACATAAGCGCCAATATTTACAAAACTTGGCATCAAAATAACGCCCTTGTTGATAAAAGCACCATATCTAGCAACAGATCCCATTACGGCTCTAACCCCCATTTCTTCAAATCCAGATTTCAAAGGAATTTTATCATAAAACTCATACGGTCCAATTTTTTCAGTCTGATTTGTTGTGGTTGGGAAATACAGGATTACCCCTTTTTTTACCCATTCATTAACTTGCCAATCTTTTCCTTTTGGCTCTGCAACTCTTATGATACCTTTGTTTAGTTGGTCAATCAGAAACGCTATTGCTTTTTGCGTTTCTGTTTCAGTCATTAGCGCGCGATTGTCCCACGCTTGTTCTATTGTATTTTTTAATTGTTGTAATTCCATTTGTAATTTTGTTACTGCAAAGAAGCAGAAATATTTTGAAACAAAAAACCCTGAATTTTAAAATTCAGGGTTTTTGAAATATTAGATTTTTTTAATTATTTAATTAATAATTCAATTGTGTTTTTAGATGATGTTCCACCACTGTAGTCGGTGATGATTCTGTCACGAGAGATACCAAATTTTTCATTTAGGAACTTAATGATTTCTTCCATGCAACGCGTGTTACCTGCTGCATTGTATTTAGAACTTTTACCACCAGGACCAGCTAGAACTAATTTTTTGTCAGGACATTGTTTCATTTTATCTGCAACGGCATATAATTGGTTTTTAACTTCCTTAGTTAAGCAATTTGAAGAAATTGTAATTGGAGGGAAAGAAACATTATCGCAAGAGCAACATACTTTAAATTCAATACCGTTTCTATCAACCAATGCACCTGGAGAAGAATTTAATTCTCTATCTCTAGAATTTGGCACACCATCACCATCAGTATCAATCATAACACCATTGGCATCAACTTCAGAATCTTGTTCAGAAGCAATCTCTTTGTCTTGACAATCTGGAACACCATCTCTGTCTGTATCAACAGCCATACCATTGCCATAAACCATACAAGAATCAGGGGTAGCATTATCTTGGTCAAAACAATTTGATACATGGTCATTGTCATCATCAACTCCTAAACAATCTGTTTTCTTTTTAATATCAGCAACTTTATCGTAGATTGACTCAACTGGACTTAACCAATCATAATGTTGAGGATTTTTTGAACCAAATTTCCATCCGAAGGTTGCGCTTAAGAAAGTGTAAGAATCCCACCATCTATTTTGCCAAATAGCAGTATTGTAAACATCAACATCATCAGTTCTCAACCAAGTATGTCTAACCTCAACACCTAAATCGAAATTTCTGCTAAGGTAATGCTTAAACCCAATACCCGTTGGAACTATCATGTGCCTGCCTTGGTAATTTTCTGTTGTTGCTTTTCCTAAATTAGGATTTGCAGCGCCTTTACCAAAGTATGATGTTAAATAATAATCACCTAAGAACAATCTTTGGTCAACAAAATGAGATGTTGATCTAATAGATGCTTGTCCAATTCCCGCAAAAAGATACATTTGAGTTTTTCTTAAAGGTCTCAAGAAAGAAATGTTTCCTAGTGTGAAATGCATTTGTACATTCCAATCTTGAACATTACTTCTAAATCTAAAGTTGTCTTTAAATAAAGTTGGGTTTTGATAATCTCTTTCTCCTCTTAACATCGCAAAGTTGTATTCTCCTCTTAAAGCAAATGTTTGAGAGATTGAATACTTAACAAAAGGAGCGAAGTTATAACCAAGTTGTTTTTTGTCAGCATCTCCGTGAAAAAGAGAAGTTCCTGCTAATAAACCAAGAGTCCATTTTTTTGCTCTTCTGTCTTGAAAATAAGAAGCTTGTAAATTCTGGCCTGAATCAGATTTTTTGCCGTCAACCCATTGTGGTTCAGCATAAGGGTGTTTTTTCCATGTTTTGCTTTTCGTTTCAGTCGCTGGTGTTACTGGCGTTACTGGTTCAGTTTGCGCTGTGGCAAATGTGTAACTTAATAAACTGATACTCAAAATTAGTAATTTTAAATGTTTCATCTTTGTTTTTCTTTTAAAGTGCAAAATTATTGTATTTAAATTAAACTGCAAAACTTTTGTTTAAAAAAAACCTTTTTTTATTTAAAAAACTTTTCAAAGTTTTGATAATCAATTATTTAAGTCTTCTATAATTCCTGAATTATCTGAAAATGCGGCTCTTTTTTCCATTATACCTATTATGTCGTTGTTTATAAACAATAGTTCAAGGTTTGATAACAGTCTTTCTTGAATTTGTTTTGTGTTAAGCGTAATAATTTTTATGGTTTTTATTTTTTGCAATTTTTTGTCGAATTTTATTTTTTGCACCTCCAACCATAAATTGTCCATTTTATTAATCAGTTTTTCAAATTCCTTTGCTTTCTCATTAAAATTTTTACTTTCAGGTATCTGTTCCTTAAAAGCATAGTCAACCATTTTTGTTTTTAAAACCTCAAATTCTGCTAAATATTTTTGAAATTCGGATGTTTTGTTTCCAAATAAAGCAACTATTTCTGAATCAGAATTTGCTTCTAAAACATCTAACGCATTTAAATTATTCTTGTTTAACCAATCTTGTATTGATTTATTAACTATCCAAGCACTAAATCTTAATTTTAAAAAGGGCGTTGATATTTGATTGATTTCAAATACTTCTTTAAGTTGCAGCCAATAATTAATTTCTGCATTGCCACCAATATAAGCTACATTTGGTAAAATTGTTTCTTGATAAACAGGCCTTAAAACGGCATTTGGACTAAATTTTTCTGGATATTGTTCTATTTCCTTGTTTAATTCATCGGTGGTGAAACTTTTGTCAGAGTTAATAATATTGAATTTGTTACTACTTTGTTCTATTCTCTCTCTAAATTGATTGTCTAAATAAAAGAAATTGATAGGTCGGGCGGATAATTGCAAACTAAATTTATGCCCTTTTAATTTTTCTGAAAAATTATTGAATGCTTTGAAATTGCTTTGTTTGAAAACATCGTCTTTTATAACTGCTTTAAATAAGTTTTTTAAAGAAGGTTTGTCCGTATCTATTGCTATTAAACCATATTCTCCAAATAGTTTATTAATAATTTTTGCAGTTGCATTTGCAAAATTGTTGCTTTGGGCATACACTATTTTAAAGTATTCAAGCGTTTGATACTGTTTTTCATTTAGATTAACATTGTTTTTAATTTCTTCTATTAAATCACCTAATTCAGTAGTTTTAAATCTTCCTAATGCGCCTTTTTGATCAGTTTTCCATTCAAATTTTTTACCATAAAGATGAACGGTTTTTACTTCATCAAAATCATGATCTTCGCCCGCCATCCAAAATAATGGTACAAAATTTTTGTCTGGAAAAAGTGTTTTGAAATGTTGAGCAGTTTTGATGGTATCTATTATTTTGTAAAAAACCAATGCTGGACCCAAAAATGGGTGTAATTGTTGCCCTGTGCAAATAGTGAAAGTATTATTTTGCCTTAATAATTCAATTTGAGCAATTGTTTTTTCCGATACATTGTCAATCGATTCATATTGCAATAACAACTCATTTGTTAAAATTTCTCTGTTTTCTTGTTTAAATTGTGCTTTCGCATTGATGGCTTTTTCAATTGAAAGAAAATTGTTTGACTGGCCTAATAGTTCAATTATTTCACTGTTTTTTTCTACAAAGGCTTTGGTTGCTGCCGAAAGTGTGTTTAATTGTGATAATGGAAAGTTCAAAACAATTTATTTTTCTATATTACCAATCAAATCAAACGCTTCTACCCCTGTAATTAATACATTTGCAAAATCGCCTATTCTTATAAAGTTTGTTTTGGCATCTACTAAAACCTCATTGTCCACTTCTGGCGAATCGGCTTCTGTTCTGCCTATAAAATAAGCACCTTCTTTTCTATCAAATAATACCCTTAAGGTAGAACCAATTTTCGCTTGGTTTTTCACTAGAGATATTTCTTCTTGAATGGCCATAATCTCTTCTGCTCTTTTTTGTTTGATGGCAGGCGGCACTTCATCTTCTAACGAATAGGCATGCGTATTTTCTTCATGTGAATATGTAAAAACACCTAGTCTGTCAAATTTAAAGTCTTGAACAAATTGTTTTAATTCTTCAAAATCTGCTTCCGATTCTCCTGGATGTCCAACTAACAAAGTTGTTCTCAAAGCTATGCCTGGCACCTGCTCCTGAATTTTTTTCAATACTTCATAAGTACGCCTTTTGCTAATTCCTCTTCGCATTATTTTTAAAACATTGTCGGAAATATGCTGTACCGGAATGTCTAGGTATTTGCAAATATTATTGTCTGCTGCCATTAATGGCAAAATCTCTTCGGGAAACTGAGACGGGTAAGCATAATGCAAACGCACCCAATCCAAACCCTCCACCTTCGTTAAAGCTTCCAACAGTTCTTTTAGTTTTCTTTCCCCATATAAGTCTATGCCATAATAAGTGCTGTCTTGGGCAATAAGCATCAATTCTTTTGTGCCATTTTTTACTAAATTGCTGGCTTCTTTTACAATTTGTTCGATAGATTTGCTCACATGTTTGCCCCTCATCAATGGTATGGCGCAAAAAGAACACGGTCTGTCGCAACCTTCGCTAATTTTTAAATAAGCATAATGTTGAGGTGTTGTTGTCAATCGCTCTCCAATCAACTCGTGCTTATAATCCGCACCGAGTATCTTCAACAAATTTGGCAGTTCTAAAGTGCCAAAATAAGCATCAACTTGTGGTATTTCGTTTTCTAAATCTTCTTTATATCGATGCGACAGGCAGCCTGTAACATATAATTTATCAATGTTTCCGGCTTCTTTTTCATCTACATATTGTAAAATGGTATCAATACTTTCTTGTTTGGCATTGTCTATAAAACCACAAGTATTTATAACGATAATGTTTGCATCGTCTTTTTCAGACTCATGGGTTGCATCTATTTCATTTCCTTTTAATTGGCTTAATAAAACTTCACTGTCAACAAGGTTTTTACTGCAACCAAGTGTGATAATATTGATTTTGTTTTTTTTGAGAGTTTTGGTTTTCATAACTTTACTTTATTAGGTTAAATTGCAAAAAGTGAATTAACAAATTCTTTTGGTTTAAATAAACGGATGTCTTCTATCCCTTCGCCAACACCTATGAATCGCACTGGAATTTTGAATTGGTCGCTGATGCCTATAACAACGCCTCCTTTGGCTGTGCCATCTAGTTTTGTCAATGCCAATGAACTCACTTCTGTCGCTGCTGTAAATTGTTTGGCTTGTTCAAAGGCATTTTGACCTGTAGAGGCATCCAAAACTAACATAACATCGTGTGGAGTATCTGGAATTATTTTTGTCATAACTCTTTTTATTTTACTCAATTCATTCATTAGATTTATTTTATTGTGCAATCTGCCTGCGGTGTCAACAATTACAATATCGTATTGTTCATTTTGAGCAATTTGCAATGCTTCATAAGCAACAGCTGATGGGTCGGTGTTCATTCCTTTTGAATAAAAACCGCAATCTACTCTCTTGCTCCATATTTCTAGCTGATCGACAGCACCCGCTCTAAAAGTATCGCCTGCTGCTAATAAAACTTTTTTGCCATGTTTTTTAAATTGATAAGCAAGCTTTCCAATAGTGGTTGTTTTTCCAACACCATTAACGCCCACTACCATCAAAACAAATGGTTTTGGGAGATTTTTTAGATCAAAATCAAAGTCTTGCGTTGTTTTATTTTCTGTTAATAACAACGAAATTTCATCACGCAAAATGGTGTGTAATTCGTCTGAATTAATGTATTTATCTTTTTTGACCCGTGCTTCAATTCTGTCTATAATATTTACAGTTGTTTGAATGCCTACATCGCTAGTTACCAATATTTCCTCCAATTCATCTAAAAAAGAATTGTCAATTGTTGATTTTCCGGCAAGCGATTTTGCTAATTTGGAAAATAAAGAAACTTTAGTGCTTTCAATTGATTGGTCAACAGGAGTGGTTTCTGGTGTTGATTTGTTTTTTTTGAAAATATTGAAGATTGACATAGTTGTTTTTTTAGTTTGGGTTAAAATTTTTTGAAAAAAAAAGCCCCCGTTTCCGGAGGCTGTATCTATTTGTTAAAAAATGTTTTATTTATTGAAGTGAGTTTTAGCCTCTTCGCTCGAAATGATTTGTTCTTTAAAAGAATAAGCGCCATTTTTTGATTTAACGGCTTTAAATACCTTTACGAAATCTTTGCCTTCTCCAGCTTTTTTTAGTGTTGCAACAACCTTTTTTGCCATAATTTAATATTATTTAATTTCTTTGTGAACGGTTACTTTTTTCATGAAAGGATTGTATTTTTTCAATTCGATTCTTTCAGTTGTGTTTTTTTTATTTTTTGTAGTAATATATCTGCTCATGCCTGGAACATCAGAGTTTTTTTGCTCTGTACATTCTAGTATTACTTGTATGCGATTGCCTTTTCTTGCCATGTCGTTTTAAATTAATTATAAGGTTCCTTTTTTGAATACTCTGTTTAAAGCCTCAGTAATACCGATTTTGTTAATCGTTCTGATTGCTGATGTTGATACTTTTAAAGTTATCCATTCACTGGTTTCAGGAATGAAAAATCTTTTTTCATGTAAATTTGCGTAAAACCTACGCTTGGTCTTACGATTACTATGCGACACATTGTTTCCTTTAAGTGCCTTTTTTCCGGTTAAATCACAAACTCTTGACATGACGTTTTAAATTGGAGTGCAAATGTAGTGAATAAATTGTCAACTTTCCAAATAGTTTTGAAAAAAACTTTAATTTGTTTTGCAATCCCTTTCATACTTACGGATACAGCAAGTATTTTGTTCGCATTTCATTGTAGTTTTTTAAGTCTTTTTGCCATGTTTGTCTGATTTCTTGAACACTCATCCCACTAATTATTTGCTTTCTGAGGCTTGCTGTTCCTATTAATTTCTCAAAAAAGCTTGTAAAAAAAAACCCTTTTTCAGGAGATTCTTTGTATGCCATCAAAAGCCAATTCAAATTTATTTGGGGGTTGGTATAAGCTTTTGTATTTCCAAAATCTGTTAAATCAAAAGCTTTAAATGTAAGATGTATGAATTTTGGCGATTCTGCTACACCTTTTATGCTAATAGGCTTTAGTTCTAAATTGCCCCAACCAAAAAATGGCGCACCAAAACATTGGTAAGGAAAGCCCGTTCCATGTCCAACGGTTACAACAGTGCCTTCAAACAAACCTAGCGAGGGGTATAAATATATTGCGCTTTGGGTTTGTAAATTTGGCGAAGGTTTTATGGGCAATTCATAAGCGGATTGGTGGGTATAGTTTTTGCATTTTATAACTTTTAAATCACATTTTAAACCGTCAACTAACCATTTTTCGTTGTTTATCATTTCTGCCAACTCGCCCACTGTGCAACCATGCACAAGTGGAATAGGATGCATGCCTACAAAACTTTTAAAGGCAGGCTCTAACAAAGGGCCATCCACATAATGCCCGTTCGGATTGGGTCTGTCTAACACCATAAAAGGAATTTTGAATTCAGCACAAGTTTCCATCACATAGTGCATTGTGCTTATAAAGGTGTAAAACCGTACCCCCACATCTTGAATGTCAAAAACGACTAAATCTATACCTGAAACATCCTTTTTTGTGGGTTTTTTATGATTGCCGTACAAGGAAATTACTTTGATGCCTGTTTTTTTATCAATGGTGTCGTTTACATGTGTGCCTGCGCTAGCCGTGCCTCTAAATCCATGTTCTGGGGCAAATATTATTTTCACCTTTATACCCAATCGATGAAAGCTGTCAACAATATGGGTGGTTGCAAAAGTGCTTGTTTGGTTAATAACCAAAGCAATGTTTTTGTTTTTTAAATCGTTAATGTATGCACTGGTTTGAAAAATTCCTGGCAATACTTTGGCATTTATGTTAAATGTAATGACCGAAACTAGGAGTAAAATAAATTTTAATAGGCTAAACATTCCTGCAAAAATAAGGCAAAGTGTTTGATTAACTTATTAGTATTTATTCACAAAAAAATGCTTTGTAGCTTAAATTATCCGCTTTTTTCCTAGAAATGCATTGAGGGTTTTAATTGAATTTGATAAATAAAAATTCATTTGAAGGCGAAGCTGCTTCCTGCTCTCCGCTTGTAGTCTTGCCGCTTGCTTGTCGGCTAGGCTAAGGCGCTGTGGGGCTTTCCTGGCGGGCAGCCCGCTTCGCCCAAGCCTAACAAAAACCGTCAATCAATCAGCAATAGCTACCGCTGCTATCAGGGCTAGGCGAAACCACCACCTCTTAACTTTCCCTTTGTTATCGAATTAGATGAACACCCCCTTCTTTACCTCAACACATTCAGCGTCATTTCATAATAAGCGTGCGGTGTTTGTCCGTTTGCTTGAGGCATAGAGGTAATTTTAAGTTTCACCAAGTAGAGGCCTTCTTGAACAATCTCTCCTTTGAAGCTGCCGTCCCAAGCTTCGTTGAGGTCTTTGGTCTCAAATATTTTTTCGCCCCATCGGTTGTATATACTCATTTCTACTTTTTGAATATAATGCCCCTGAACTTTAAAAACATCATTGGTGCCATTTTTATTGGGCGAAAAAGCTGCCTTTAAAACATTTGAGTTTTGATTGCCGACAGCTGATAAAAAATACAGAAGAGATTATTTCTATTAATATTATAGTAGACCCTATCTATATTTTAGCTAATACCGATTATACTTTCAATATAATCCAATCACCGCTGCGCTTG
>JBDNIM010000488.1:0-3003 GCA_041688295.1 Bacteroidia bacterium | reverse complement strand
AGGCATGCCTGGCGTGTGGCTGTGTTTTTGGATATAGGTTTTCACATCTTGGTTCATCATTTTTTTGATAATTAGAATACAAATTAAAATCAAATTTCCCGAATAAAAAATTTATTTTTTATTTAATTTAGGCGCGATTTTTGCAATAGAGGAGAAAACAAGGTTTTAAACAACACGGAATCCTTCTTTTTTCTTGCCAAAAGGGTATTTTTACCGAATTGCGCAATGCGATTGCACAAACACAAAAGGATTTATAAACTATCCCAATAAAATTGGGCTATCTGAGTTTTCTGCCAAAGCATTTATAAAAACCGTGGTGTTTTTTAGGGAATTAAGCCACAAAAAAAGCTGCCGCCCAAAGGGCGGCAGCTAACAAAAAACTATAAAGGCTTTACAAAACCTGTTTTAATTTGGGTTTTTGATAATGAGTTTTTCCACCTTGTTTGTATCTCCACAGCGGATGCTCACAAAATAAATACCATTGGCAAGGCGGTTGGTTTCTATCATTTGTTGGGTTTGGCTGCTGTTGTAGGTGTTAGTGAAAATTTCTTTGCCTATTACATCCATGAGGGAAATGCTGTAATCTTTGGCTTTGCTATTGAAAATGGAAACTGTGAAATTGCCCGAGCTAGGGTTGGGGAAGAGTTTAACTTTTATATATTGTTTTTCTTTTAAAGTGTGCTCAGCTCTGATTTTTCTGGCTTCATACTCTTCTTTTTCTCGTTTTACAGCAGATTGCGAAAAAATATTTGCTTAGTATTTATTGTTGTTTCCACAAAAATTAGATACTTGCAAATAGGTTTGATGCGGTTGAGGTACTTTTTCTAAAGACAAACCAACTATTAGTTCAATATCTGGCGATATTTCTGCACTTGGTTCTAATTCAAAACCTTTCATAGAATAAATTTTAATTTTTGCACCATTTGCAGTTGACACTTTTGCAGAAGTTTAAAGCTCTCCATCAAACACAAAATCTTTGGATTGAGAAAATATAATGTCAGAATTGTAATCTTTTATTTCTTCCTGCATATTCTCTGTACTTAAATATTTTAGAAAAATTTTGGTGGTTTATGCGCAAGCGAATAACCCACAATATAAATTTGGAATCTAAGGAAAGTAGAATAGAGCGGTTTAATCAATTTACAAAGGAGTTTGAAATATAAATCCATACAAAAAAGAGCCTACAATTAATCTTTCAAAGAAATTCTCCATAATGTTTTGTGTTTTCTTAAAAAATACCAAATTTTAATAATTTAAAAAATAGTTGTTTGTATTGCAATCGTATTTAGTCCTATTTTGAAAAATAAAATAAAAAAAGGCAATCTATAAGCCGGGTTCTGTACTTTAATTTGCATTAAAGCGTTTGTCATTTATCTAGTGCAACCTACCCTCCATGGTATTAAAGCGAACTTTAAAATCGGACGAGACGCCCTCATCCCATGGTATATTTGGTCTTACAACCCACAAGGTTTATCCTAGTTCTGCATTACTGCATAACTTTGTAGGCTCTTACCCCACATTTTCACCTTTTCCCCTACGCGTTAATGCATAACACCTTGGGGTAGTTTTTTTCTGCGACACTTTCTGTCAACATTCATTTCTGTTTGTTGCCCACTTTTTCAAATGGTGTGGTTCTCTTTGTTGCCCGGACTTTCCTCACCTCTTTTTATTATAAACTTGCATTTATTTTTTATTTAAGCGCGACAAACCAATTGCCTTTTTGGCAAAGGTAAGTTTTTTTAGGGGATTAGTTTTTTTGATTTTTAGTTTTTTTTCCTGCCAATATAAAAAACCCTTGAGATATTAAATCCAAAGTGAATTTGATTTTTTAGCCAACTATTTGTTGTTTCAGTAATAAATCCTTTTTCATTCATGCCAGTGCTATTTGTAAAATGAAGCTGAAAAACGTGCCCTCCAGTTTCAATATCTACGCCCAAAGACATTGAATTATGATAATTATATTTTGAAATTTGATTTGGTAAAACATAAAAATACTCGCCTGTAATGGCAAATTTTCTTGTTAATTTATATCTTCCTCCTGCGCCAATACTAAAAACAGTGTTTTTGTATTGAAATGAATCAACAAGATTTCTGTGCACAATTGTAGGCATTATTTGAATAGAAAGTTTTTCATTGAATTTTTTAGCGATTAACAGTTGATGCGTATAATATAACCTATTTGAAAAATAATAAGGTAAGTAGTTAGCATTTGTGTTTATTAAAGTTTGAACCGCCATATTAGCAACATAAACAATGCTTAAAGGCCTTTTTTTATCACCATTTGCCTGACGCATCAATTTCCATTTTACTGTTGCGTCATACATTTTATTGACCGAACTTCTTCCAATTTCAATATTGATTAAATCTGTTAATCCAAAAGAAAAACTCATTCTTTGATAGGCTTGGTCTAAACCATATAAATTATACGCCCCTTGGTCTAAGGTGCCAAAACGATGGCTAATTCTATAATCCATGTTCAATTTTCCTAACATTTCTATACTGTGAGAATTGATTAACCTGTTTCCTTTAAAAGTATTGGTTATAAAGTCTGGCTCATAATCCTCCAATCCATCGAGCATACTTGAATCTTCTGCAATTAAACCAGGCACATCCGAAACAGCAGTCGGATTTTTTGTTGTGTCAGTTTGCGCAAACACAACATTTGTTGCAATTAATATAATTGATAGAATAAATCTATTTTTCATTACTTTTTAATCGTATAATCCATATCAATTTTAACCAACAACGATTCAGCAATTTTATTTTCAGCTGTTGCAGGAATATTGAAATTATAATCCTTTGGCTTTACTTTCATCTCTGTAGTAGCCGTAATTTTTCCGTCTTTAACAACAAAAGTTGCTGTTGTTGTAATGTCTTTAGTTACATTTTTAATGGTTAGCTTTCCTCTAATTTCTGCAGTGTAAGTGCCGTCTTTAGTGAAATTCACCTTATTTAAATCAGAAATCTTTCCTTTGAAGGTTGCTTTTGGAAACTTTGAACTTT
>JBDNIM010000051.1:0-5713 GCA_041688295.1 Bacteroidia bacterium | reverse complement strand
CCATTGTTTCTAGGGCAAGCAATGCCGATAAGTTTCAAATAATTACCACAAATCTCGACCCCGCTTTGTTCCATTTTTTTGGCAAAGAAGAAACCCTCGAAAACATTGATAAAATAAAACCCGAACCAGAAGTGCACCCACTTTCTGTGTTGCTAGAAACCCAAAATCGGTTTTTGTCGCCCCTCAATGGCAATAAAGAAAGTTTTGTAATCTCCGATTTTCAGGCCAATGTTTCCAATCTCAATAAACGCTATTTAGACACAAGTATAAAAACGAGTTTTTTGAAAGTGCCAGCCAGCAATAGCAATAATTTATCCATAGATTCTTGTTTTTTATTGTCGCCTATTGTGCAAAAAGGACAGAATATTCAATTGGCGGTGGCTATAAAAAACTATAGCAGCCAAGCGGTGGAGGACATTAGTATAGAAATTTATGTGAATAAAAAACCCAAAGGGGTTACCCTTTTCTCTGTTCCGGCTTTTGAAAAAAAGCAACAAATCATTAATTTTTCTATCGAAGAAGGCGGCAATCATTTGTGCGAACTGAGGTTGGTGGGCGTTGATATTCCATTGGACGACAAACTGTTTTTTACCTTGCAAATAGCCAATGATTTTAATGTTTTAAATATTCAAAACGAAGAGAATAAATATATCAACACCTTGTTTTCCGACAACACAGGATTTAGTTATGAGGTGTTTTCAAAAAGTGAAATAAATTACAGCGTGTTTGGACAACAATCGTTAATTATTCTCAATGAGTTAGACAATTTGAGCAGTGGTATGGTTGATGAGGTTGCAAAATATGTGAGCAATGGCGGCAATATTTTGGTCTTGCCTAATAAAAGTTTGCCTTTTGGCGGACTGCAAAATTTTGCTAAACAATTTGGTTTTCAAATTTCAGAAAAACCAGTAGAAACAAATTTCAGAATCAATCAAATAGATTTTGAACACCCTATTTTTAAAAATATTTTTGAGAAAAAAAACAACAATGTGGATTACCCCTCTGTAATTAAATCTTTTCAGCTGCAGTTTTCAAAAGGAAATTCACTTATGAAAATGCAAAATGGCAGCCCTTTCATGCAAGATGTTGAATTTAAAAATGGACATATCTATTTTTGTGCCACACCATTGAATCCAGAAATGACCAACTTTCAAAACAATGCTTTGTTTGTGCCCGTTTTGCTGAAAATGGCCATGCTTTCTAAACAAAAAACAGCTTTGTATCAGATTATTGGAAAAACCGAAACCATTTATACAGGCTTGAAATATCAATCGGAAAACACCTTGGTTCTTAAAAATGAAGAAACCACCATCGTTCCCGAAGTTTTAAACATTAATGGCGATTTGTTTTTGGGCGAAACCTCCGAATTAAAAACCCCTGGGCACTATTTTTTAAAGCAAAAAAATAAAGACAGCGCCTTGCTTTCTTTAGGCTTTAATTTGAACAGAATAGAGAGCGACACTCGACTAATGACAAATGATGAACTAACAAAAATGTGCAGTCCTTTTCAAATAAACACCTATTTTGATAGCTCCGAAAAATTCGCCTCAGAATATCTTAAACTAAAAAAAGGGACATCCTATTGGAAATGGTGTATTATTTTTGTTTTGTTATTCTTAATAATTGAAATACTTTTGATTCGTTTTTATAAACCCAATGCTAAATTATCTATTTAAAAATATATTAATAACAGATACCCTTTCGCCCTTCAATGGACAATTGGGCGACATGTCCGTTAACAATGGTGTTATCACACAGTTTTCTATGCAAATAGATGCCACCAATTTTGACCAAATTATAGATTGTTCCAACTGTTTTGCAACCCCTTCTTTTGTAGATGTTAGGTGCAACTCTACCGAACCTGGACACGAACAGCGCGACACTTTTGAAAGTTTAAACCATACGGCATTGGCCGGAGGTTATTCACACATTGCCTTATTGCCCAATTCTTTTCCTGCCCGAAACGCAAAAGCCGACATTGAATTTGTTGTACAACATAACAATCATAACACCGTTAGTTTTCTGCCTTTAGGCACCATCACTAAAAACATGGAAGGCAACGATTTATCAGAACTTTACGACATGCAAAAATCGGGGGCTGTCGCTTTTTCAAATGCCGACAATTCCATAGAAAATAGCGGAACGCTTAGCAAAGCATTGCTTTATTCTAAAAACTTTGATGGATTAATTTACTCGTTTTGTTTTTTAAGCGAGTTAAGCAAAGGTGCTTATGTTGCTGAAGGAACGGTTGCCCTTAGCCTTGGTTTAAAAGGCATTCCACAAATGGCAGAATATCTGCAAGTGCAAAGAGACATTGAGCTAGCAGATTATCACCAGCATAGAATTCACCTTTCAAAAATCAGCACAGAACGGTCTGTCGAGGCTATCAGACAAGCAAAATTACAAGGCATAAAAGTTACCTGCGATGTGGCGGTAATGAATTTGGTTTTAACAGACGAAGCCATTATGGATTTTGATAGTATGGTCAAATTAATGCCGCCTTTGCGTTCAGCGAATGATGTTAAAGCATTGTGGGAAGGATTGAAAGATGGCACAATAGATGCCATTTGCACGGATCATCAGCCATTAGAAATAGAGAAAAAAGACCTCGAATTTGAATATGCAGACTTTGGAGCACTAACCATGCAAACGGCTTTTTCTTTGGCCATTGAAGGTCGGAATCGTTTCATGCCGGGCTTAGATGATGACATTTTATTAAATAAATTTAACTATGATGCAGCAAAAATTTTAAATGTAAAATTAAAAACAATTAATATTGGCGAAACGGCAGGTTTTAATATAATTAATCCAACAGAACAAACAAAACTAAACGATAGCAACAATCGCTCATTGTCTAAAAACACTTTTTATTACAACAAGCCTTTGCCATATAAAATGGAAGGCATTTTTATAAAAAACAATTACAATAAATTCTAAAAAAAATGGAAAACTACACTTCAAATAACGAAGGATTGCAAACAAGCAAATTTCAAATCATCATAAAATGGGTTCTTATTGCATTGGTTGCCTCTATCGCTTCCACAATAATAACACAAGTTATTAAAGGGAAAATCGATTCAGAAACTGAATTAAATGTGGTCAAAATAATTGGGTTTTTGAGTGTTGCTATCATCGCTTTCTCCATTTTTTCGGGCATTAAAGAATATAGAAACACTGTGCTAGGCGACTATATGACCTTTGGACAAGGATTTAAATTTGGGATGACAATTTCGTTATATTTAATCATATTAAACACCTTTTTTATGCTCATTTATTTCAATTTAATTATAGATTTTGACACCTACATTGCAGATCAATTAGACACAACATTAAAAAATATAAATGCAAAAAAGCAAAATCAATCGGAAGAGTCCATAAAAAGTGTGATAAATAGAACTAAAAAATTCATGACAAAAGAAATATTAATTGGCTCAAGTGCGCTTTTTGCTTTGTTCATTTATACCATTGTTTCATTAATTAGCGCTGCCATTTTAAAAAAAGAAATTAAAAATGATTAATCTATCAATAGTTATCCCTTTGCTAAATGAAGAGGAGTCGTTGCCAGAATTGCACGATTGGATAAAAAAAGTGTGTGAAGCCAATCAATTGACCTATGAAATATTATTTATTGATGATGGCAGCAAAGACAAAAGTTGGCAGATTATCAAATCTTTAAGCGCAAAAAACAGCTGTGTAAAAGGCTTAAAATTTAGGAGAAATTATGGAAAGTCAGCGGCTTTGAATATAGGATTTGCGCAAGCCGAAGGCGAAGTTATAATTACAATGGATGCCGATTTGCAAGACAGTCCTGATGAAATTCCATTGCTTTACAACAGAATTGTGAATGAAGATTTTGATGTTATTTCTGGTTGGAAAAAAAAGCGTTACGATCCAATCACAAAAACATTACCCACTAAATTATTTAATTGGGCAACACGCAAAATGAGTGGTATTTATTTACACGATTTCAATTGTGGACTGAAAGCATATAGTAAAGATGTTGTTAAAAACATAGAGGTTTATGGCGAAATGCACCGTTATATTCCTGTGATTGCAAAATCAGCGGGTTTTATTAAAATAGGGGAACAGGTTGTGGAACACAGGGCCAGAAAATATGGAACTACAAAGTTTGGGATCAATCGTTTTGTTAATGGATTGCTCGATTTGTTATCCATTTTCTTTATGGGTAAATTTGGCAAAAAACCAATGCACTTTTTTGGGGTCTATGGTTTGTTGAGTTTCATTTTAGGTTTTTTTATTGCCTTTTATTTGTTATTCAGTAAATTGTATTGTGTTTTAAATCACATAAAAGCACCCTTAGTTGCTTCTTCTCCTTTATATTATTTAGGCATTATGTTTATGATTATAGGCACTCAACTTTTTTTAGCTGGTTTTTTAGGTGAATTAATTAGCCGCAATAGTGGCGAAAGAAATCAGTATTCTGTTTCAGAAAAAACATTTTAAATAAAAATGGAAAAACGGGTAGTTATTGTTGGTCCAGCTTGGCCACTTCGAGGCGGATTGAGTACTTATAACGAAAGGCTCGCAAGAGAGTATCAGGAACAAGGGTATGAAGTAAGTATGCTTAATTTTAGTTTACAATATCCCAATTTTTTATTTCCTGGCAAATCTCAGTTTTCAGACGAATTTGCCCCGCAAAATTTAATAATTGATACCATTATGAATTCCATAAATCCTTTCAATTGGATTAAAGTAGGATTAAAATATAAAAAACTGAAACCAGATTTAATGGTTTTTAGATATTGGATGCCTTTTATGTCGCCATGTTTGGGCACTATTGCGAGAATTGTTGCTGGCAATAAAACCACTCGATTGGTTTGCATTGCAGACAATATTCATCCCCACGAAAAACATTTTTATGACAAAATACTCACCAATTTTTTTGTTAATTCCATTCATGGATTTTTAACCATGAGCCAGTCTGTTCTAAAAGATATAAAGCAATTGGTTCCTAAGAAAAAAAGCAAATATGTGCCGCATCCGATGTATGATAATTTTGGCGATTGGATTTCTAAAGAAGAAGCTAAAAAGAAATTAAATTTAGACCCATCAGTTAATTACTTGCTGTTTTTTGGTTTCGTAAGAAAATATAAGGGGCTGGATTTATTGCTTCAATCATTTGCAAAAAGCGGATTGAAAGACAAGGGCGTTAAATTAATAATAGCAGGCGAATATTATGAAGATGCAAAGCCATATCAAGATTTAATTATAAAATTAAACCTTAGTGATGCCGTTTTGCAGCACAATGAATTTATTCCTAATTCTGAAGTCTATAAATATTTTTGTGCTTGCGATATGGTTGTGCAAACCTATCATTCTGCTACCCAAAGTGGTGTTACTCAAATTGCTTATCATTTCAACAAACCAATGCTTGTAACCAATGTTGGCGGTCTTTCTGAAACAGTACCACATGGCAAGGTTGGTTATGTGGTTGAAAAAAACGAAACTGATATCGCCAATGCTTTAAATGATTTTTACGACAATAGTAAGGAGTCTTATTTTATTAACGAAGTAGAAAAATATAAGACTGTTTTTAGTTGGAGTAAAATAACGGAGGGTATTCAGGAAGTTTCTGAAGGGTAGATTTTGAAATCTTTCCACTAAGGAAGATACTTAATTCTATTGCTCATTCAGCACCCCGAAAATTATTTTTGAAATGAATGTTTTACTTCACTTCTTGCATCAGTTTTTT
>JBDNIM010000487.1:0-2541 GCA_041688295.1 Bacteroidia bacterium | reverse complement strand
CTATAAAAGAAAAAATAATTCGCTTGGAGGTAGATGAAATTTTAGGAGATAAAGAAACTGGCAAAATACCATCATTCAATAGCTATAGTTCAACTTACTCATCAAATTCCAAGGTTGAAATAACAAACAATACCGGTTGTAATCTAACTGTGAGGTATAGTGGCCCTGATGCAATAATAATTGAAATTCCATCTGGCAGCACAAGCAACGTTTTTCTCTCAAGCGGTAGTTACAAAATTGCTGCATCTGCTTGTGGTTCAAACTATGCTGGAATAGAAAGTTTACATGGGGATTATGGTTCAACATTTTATATAAGAACATCTAGATATGAATAACACAATAAAAATAACCCTCGCTCTTCTATTCTTTCTTTGTTTAATGGATATGCCTTATGGTTATTATCAATTTGTGAGGTTTGCAGCACTTATTGGCTTTTCTGTTTTAGCCTATCAAGCTTTCCTAAAAGGCAAACAATTTGAGGTTTTTATTTATATTGTATTGGCCATATTATTTCAGCCTATTTTCAAAATAGCACTTGGCAGGCAAGTATGGAATATTGTTGATGTTACAGTAGGAGTGGGGCTATTGATTTCCTATCTGTTTGGCCATTTTTTGTCTTTCATCGAGCTTCGCCCCAAAACGCAAATTACAAAAAAATAGTTGCACAAAAAAAACCTTCCGATTGGAAGGTTTTTTCTTGTGATCCCTCTGGGATTCGAACCCAGGACCACTACATTAAAAGTGTAATGCTCTACCAGCTGAGCTAAGGAATCATCTAGTTTTTTTTTGGTGGTGCAAAAGTAATGCTATTTTTGAAAAAAAAAAGTATTTTTTAATATAAAATCAACTTTTTTTTAGACATTAAATCTAAAGTGCATGCAATCACCATCTTGTACAACATATTCTTTGCCCTCAACGCCCATTTTACCTGCATCTTTTATAGTTGCCTCCGATTTGTATTCTACATAATCATTGTATTTAATAACCTCAGCTCTAATAAAACCCTTTTCAAAGTCCGTGTGAATAACCCCGGCCGCTTGTGGTGCTTTCATTCCTCTTGTAATTGTCCATGCTCTAACTTCCTTTTCACCCACAGTGAAATAAGTAATGTAGTTTAATATTCTATAGGCTGCTTTAATCAATTGGGCCACTCCGCTTTCGTTTAAACCCATATCTTGCAAAAATATCGCTCTTTCTTCTGCATCGTCCAATTCTGCAATTTCAGCCTCGGCAGCAGCACAAATAATTAAAACCTCTGATTTTTCTAATTTTGCTATTTCTTTTATTTTTTCTACCCAACCATTTCCATCGATTAGCCCTTTTTCATCAACATTGCAAACATAAAGAACCGGTTTGGCAGTCAATAAATTTAAATCTTCGGTCAATTCTCTTTGCTCTTCTGTTAATTCATCAAATATTCTAATGTTTAAACCTTTTTCTAAATGTGATTTATATTTTTCGCAAGCATCCAAAGTTTTTGCAGCATCTTTATCGCCTGCTTTTGCTTGTTTCTGATTTTTTAAAATACTTTTTTCAACCGTGTCCAAATCTTTTAATTGCAATTCAATGTCAATAATTTCTTTATCTCTAATTGGATTCACCGAACCATCAACATGTATTATATTGTCATTTTCAAAACAACGCAACACATGGATAATAGCATTGGTGCTTTTAATATTGCCCAAAAACTGATTGCCTAACCCTTCGCCTTTGCTAGCCCCTTTAACAAGACCTGCAATATCAACAATTTCTACTGTGGCAGGCACAATACTATTGGGTTTTGCTATTTCGGTTAAAACAGTCAGCCTTTCGTCTGGCACTGTAATAACACCGATATTTGGTTCTATGGTGCAAAAAGGAAAATTTGCTGCTTGTGCTTTTGCGTTGCTCAAGCAATTAAAAAGGGTAGATTTACCGACATTTGGCAATCCAACTATACCGCATTGTAAAGACATATTATTAAATGATTTGTGTTTAGAATTGAAAGGTGCAAAAATATTAAATTATCTGTAATAAAGAAGGAACTTTTTTTTTAATGAAAAATGCCGAAAAAGTGTGGAAACAATTTAATATACCTTTAGGAAAATTAAAATAATGGGGTTACTTTTACACTTTAAAATTTTACACAAAATAAAATGAGCGAAGCAATAGATAAAAGTAATTATGGAGCCGATAATATCCAAGTATTAGAAGGTTTAGAAGCAGTTAGAAAGCGTCCGGCAATGTATATTGGTGATGTTGGCCCTAGAGGTTTACACCATTTAGTGTATGAAGTTGTTGACAATAGTATTGACGAAGCGTTGGCTGGACATGCACAAAATATTGATGTGTTTATATTGCCTGGTAATAGTATAAAAGTGATAGATGACGGCAGAGGGATTCCAACAGGTATTCATGCCAAAGAAAATCGTTCGGCACTTGAGGTTGTTATGACAGTATTGCACGCAGGTGGAAAATTTGATAAAGATACTTACAAAGTTTCAGGCGGATTGCATGGTGTTGGTGTTAGTTGTGTGAATGCTTTATCAACTCATTTAAGGG
>JBDNIM010000486.1:0-5165 GCA_041688295.1 Bacteroidia bacterium | reverse complement strand
GCCAAGCATGGCGCACCGCACTGTCTTTTTTTATTTGAAACACTGTGCTGCTATCTTTAAAGCCAAAGGCAATGTATTGGCAGCCAATTGTGGCTTGGGTTGTGAAATAGGCTGAGGGTAATTTTCTAATAATTATAGTATCAGAAAACCATTGTGAATAACCGCTACTATGTGTTCCTTTAATTTTAATATTTATTATAGCACTTTTATTAGAAAATTGATAAAATAGAACACCATTATTTCTTATAGAATCATTGTTTATAAACCAATCAAAATATAGCCATTTTGAAGTATCAATAACTTCGAGTTTTGCCAAATGATTACATGAAATATTTTTCGTAAAATTTAATGAATAAAACCTTCCAAAAAACTCCGGAAGCGAATAAACATCTACAGGATAAGAATTGGCTTTAATGTTAGGCAAAGCCTCTTCAATGTAATGACACCCAGAACCCCAAACATTTGGTTTGGAAATAACACTTAATGCAGATTCATACTTATATTTTATTCGTGTATCGTAATGTATACTTTTAGCAATATAAATTTTCCCATCTGCTGCAAGTTCAATATTCTTAAAAACGGCTAATTTATTATCATTAATTATCAACTTATTGGTTTTAAAGTTATCATTCCATTTAATTTGAAGTATTTCAGAAGGCATATCATTACAACAAATATCTGAGTTTCTCTGACCAAAACCACTTAATACATACAATATTGAATCATTTGGTGAAAACTCAATATCTACAGGTAATGTAAAAACATACAAGTCTTCTGATGGTAAGTATGTATAGGGCAACTTGAAAGTTAAAGGTGTATTATAATTTTTTTTAATTAACTCTATTTTACCAGTTGCATTGTTGAAAATATAAAAAGAATATTCTAAACTGGAGTCTAGTCGCATTAAATTACTACCAAATATATCATAATCATAAAAACCTGGAACTGTTTTAGGATTAATACTTAAAGACAACCAACCAGAAGAATTGTTAAAATCAGCTGTTATAGAATTTGAAAATTCATTGTGTTTAAATTGGTTTGCGAGTATCATTGTGTCTCTTTCCATTAGATATACATCATAATGACTTTTTGATTTAGCAATTAGCCATTTTTTATTAGAAAATACATTGTGGGGCTGAAAAAACATAGAAATATATTTATTTTTAAATTTCACATACTTTGCATTTAAAAGATTATTAAATTTTACATGAAAATAACCGCTCAAAATACTATCTCTAAAATTATTTGTAGCATTGTTTAATATAATAAAAAAACTACTGTCATCGAGATTAACCATTGTTTTGTTGGTTACAAATGATAGAAAATTAATATTAGAACTTTTTGTTTTCAACAATGTGTCATTGGATTTTATTAAAACATGAGAATCTTTAGAAAAATCATCTCTAAATGGACTAAAGAAATTATTATTTTTAATTATGTAATTATTATTCATTTCGACATAATTTTTAATAAAAAAAGAGAAATCATCTTGACCTGTAAATACATTTGAATAATGATAATCAGCGAATTGTTCATTAGATGGATATTTGAACGGTTTTGCTTGAATAATGGAATCAAATGAAATATAATATTGTTTTTTAGCTAAATTACCATAGTCGGGTCCAACAAATCCTGCATTATAGGTAAAAAATGTTCTTTCTTGGGCACTCAATGAAATACCCATTAAAAAAATATGGGCACAAAGAATGAAAAAATTTTTATGATATTTTTTACTCAAAACAAACTGTTACTTTAGATTTAATATTGTTTTTGCAAAAAGCATAAACTAAATAAATGGCTTTGTCCAAATTACTTAATTTTATTCTAATTTCCCATGCTGAAATGCTAGCTATCAAAACTGTAATGTTTTTCATAATGCTTTTATTTATTTTGCAATGCAAATATAACTATTTGTTCTTTAAAACAAGAATTTATAGATAAATAAAATGCAATAAAATATTTTATTGTTATTTTAATAATATCTATTTTTGCAGTCAATAAAAATGTTTAAGTATTTAATAAATTTTGCAATCATATATTTATTGTTCAAGGGTGTTAGTCTTTTGCTTTCAATAAACAAAGCACAAAAAGGGATTAAGAAAGAATTTGAAAAACACACAAAACAAAACCCTGTTGCAGAAAATAAAAAACCCTCAAAGGAAAAATCCATTGAGAGTGAGTATATTGATTACGAAGAAATAAACTAAACCCAACTTATAATGCCTCACTTCAATATGTTTAGTCCGTTTTTGGGGACTATTATATAGTGCGATGCGACATTATGCTTTAGTTCACTCACTTTGTTCGTTTCTAATGCATAATTGGGGTTAAAAATCGTCTTCGTCTAAAACGATAGGGTCTTTAATTACTTTGCCTAAATCTTTTATGATTTCTTTCACCATTCTGTCTATGGCAACTAAATATCTGTCATTGTATTTCAATCCTTTTGCTTGGTTGGCGTAATATTCCATATATACTTTGGTTGGTTTTTCAGAACCTTTTTCTAAAGTATTGTGTACAAAATTTGTAAACTTGTATTTGTATTTATCTTCCTTCACTCTTAAGTCAATTTTAAAAGATACTGTTCCGTTTTGGGTGGAAGAAAAAGAGTTGTTTTTTACCATCAATGGGGCAGTAACTCTAATAATTATTCGTCCAACATCTCCATCTGGTCTATAATCTTCCACAAGCATCTCTTTTGGAAACACCATTGGTTTTTTGGGCGTTTCTTTATATCCTGCTAAAAACTGTCGCATTAAAAACTTTTTCGACCTTAAATATAAAGAATCAATTGTTCCACCATCATAAACATCATTTATAAATGGTTTGAATGCAACAACTCCCATATAGGTTATTAAATTAGAAACAGTGTCAATTGGGGATTTAAACCTTTCATAAGGCTTAAATTTAGGAGAGGTTTTCGGAACTTCTGGCTCAGAATAAGTGGACTCGTCATAATGTGTAGTGTCAAAATTGATTTCAGAACCATAAGGGTCTGTCTCGGTTTGAGCTTTAGCAAAGTTGCCAAATAATGCAACTGAAATTAAAATGATAATTTTTTTCATTTATGTTTTTGAATGTGTTTCTTTAATTAATGCAAAACAGATACCGATATTTTGATTAAGGTATGCAAAAGTATAAAATTGGTTTAAATAAACAAAGAAAATTAATACCACTATCGTTAAATTTGCACATTATTTTATACAAATGTTGCAAAACCTCAAAAAAACCACTCTTTTTATTACTATTTCCGTGCTTATTTTAGCTTGTTCTCACCAAGAAATTAGCGTTATGCCAGACTTAATACCTAAAAATCATAGCTACTCCAATTATGATTCAATCAATTTAAAGCATTTATACTTGAATTTGAAAGTAGATTTCAATAAAAAAATATTAAAAGGAAAGGTAGTTTATACTTTAGAAAACATTAATAATCTAAGTTATTTAATTTTAGATACAAAAAACCTAAAAATAGAAAAAGTGCTTTTAGAAGATTCGGCAAATACGGCCTGGAGCGAAGGAGAAGAAAACGACATTCTAGGAAAAGCTTTGGTAATACAAATAAATAGCAACACTCAAAAAGTTGCCATTTACTATCAAACCACAGACAGTTCAGAAGCCCTCATGTGGTTAACTCCAGAGCAAACTTTAGGCAAAAAACACCCTTTTTTATTCACCCAAAGCCAAGCCATATTGGCTCGCAGTTGGATTCCTTGCATGGATGTGCCCTCTGTAAGAATAACATACTCAGCAGACATTGAATGTGACAATCAATTTTTAGCACTGATGAGCGCAGAAAACCCTTTTGAAAAAAGCAAGAACGGCAACTATCATTTTGAAATGAAACAACCCATCCCCTCCTATTTAATGGCACTGGCTGTTGGAAACATCGAATTTAAAAAACTAAGCGAAAACGCTGGTGTATTTGCAGAGCCAGAAATGATAGAAAAAGCAACTGCGGAATTTTCTGATTTACCAAAAATGATTATGGGAGCAGAGGAACTTTATGGAAAATATGCTTGGGAAAGATATGATGTTTTGGTTTTGCCACCAAGTTTTCCATTTGGTGGAATGGAAAACCCACGCTTGACTTTTGCAACCCCAACTATTATAGCAGGCGACAAAAGTTTGGTTTCTTTAATTGCTCATGAATTGGCACATAGCTGGAGTGGAAACCTTGTTACTAATAGCACTTGGGACGATTTTTGGTTAAATGAAGGCTTTACAGTATATTTTGAGGAACGCATTATGGAAAAGCTTTATGGTAAAAATTATGCAGATATGCTTGCTGTAATTAATAAAGGAGAACTTGACATCAGTCTTAAAGATTTAATGGAAAACGCATCTGGCGATACAAAATTGAAACTAAATTTAAAAGGCCGTAATCCTGACGATGGATTAACGGATATTGCCTACATTAAAGGCTCTTTGTTTTTAAAATTAATAGAAAAAACTTATGGCAGAACTAAATGGGATGCTTTTTTAAACCAATATTTTGCGCATTTCCGAATGAAAAGTGTGAATACTGAGCAATTTGTTGATTATTTGAATACCAACTTAGTGAAAAAAAACCCACCGACAAACCTAAACATAAATGAGTGGATTTATGAAATTGGTTTGCCAAAAAATTGCCCAATTATAAAAAGTGTAAATTTCTTGAAAGTTGAGAAAATGACAAATGCTACAAACGAGAACAAAAACATTAAATCTATTGATACAACAGGTTTCACAACCCATCATTGGCTTCATTTATTAAGGAACCTAAATTCAGATTCTGTTTCAAATATTATGACAGAATTGGACAATACTTTTGGTTTAAGTAAAAGCCAAAATGCCGAAATACAATGCGATTGGTATGTTTTATGTATCAAAAATAATTACCAAACAGCTTTCCCTTATATAGAAAACTATCTAATAAATGTTGGCCGAAGAAAGTTTTTAAAACCATTGTATGAAAACTTATCACAAACGGAAGAGGGCTTAATTTTTGCCAAAAAAACATTTGAAAAAGCAAAAAAAGGCTATCATTCTGTTTCCATCAATACAATTGAAAAAATATTGTCTCAATAAGTATAATTTTCCTCCTAAATTTTCGTTAGAATAATATCCTGTGTTTCTAAAACTCATTATTATACCATTTACCATCTATTTTCATTTGTTTATAT
>JBDNIM010000485.1:0-1592 GCA_041688295.1 Bacteroidia bacterium | reverse complement strand
CCCGGACACATGCAAAAGGAAAATACACCATTGCCGGCAGCTTGCGTAACCAAAGAATAGGCCGCAGGGGGCAAAAATTCGCTGCGTTCTTTTTGTCCATATTGTATTTCATCAATAACAGATTGGGGGTGCTCCATTCTTACGCCCAAAGCAAAAGATTTTGCTTCAATGGCAATGTTTTTAGCTTCCAATAATTCAAAAATATCGCGCGCAGAATGTCCGGTAGCTAATATAATATCGTCTAAAACAAACTCACTTTTATTATTTATTTCAATAGATTTTATGCGCTTATTCTCAATGGTTATGTTTGTGAGCTTGGCGTTGAAATGAACGATGCCACCCGTTTTCAAAATGTTTTCTCTGATGTTTTCAATAATGGCAGGCAGTTTATTTGTGCCAATGTGCGGATGCGCATTCACCAAAATATCCATATCTGCGCCATGGTCCACAAAAGTTTGCAACACTTTGTATATATCTCCCCGTTTTTTACTTCGGGTGTATAGTTTTCCATCGCTGTATGTGCCCGCTCCGCCTTCGCCAAAGCAATAGTTGCTTTCAGGATTTACAAATAGTTTTTTGTTTAGCTCGGCTAAATCTCTGCGCCTTTCTTTAATCGGTTTTCCTCTTTCAAATACAATTGGTTGAATGCCATTTTCTATCAATTGCATAGCCGCAAACATTCCCGCAGGGCCAAAACCAATAATGCCGACCTTCTTTTTAAATTGAATAGGTTTTAAATCAAAGCCTTTAATGGTTTCAATCTCCGAACTATCGTTTTTTAAATAAATCCTAAGCCTTAAAAGATAAATTACATAAGGTTTTTTTCTTGCATCAATAGACCTTTTAATGTATTGAATAGATTTTATATCCTCATCAGCACATCCAAGTTGTTCGGCAGTTCTTTGTTTTATTATTGCATCATCAAAAACCTCATGGGGCAATAATTTTAGTTCAATTTCTTGAGACATTGCTTAAAGGTATCAATCGTCAATAAAATTAGATTTAGTTGATTTTGGCTCCAAAGCTTCAATTTTTTTTCTGGCAATAACCAAAATCTCTTCCAAATCAAAGTTTTCTAAAACACTGTTTAAGGTTGCTTTAGCTTGAAACATATCGCCTTTTTTAACATAATAATCTGCCAAAAGAATAAATGTTTTGCCCAACCAAAAATCATAATTAGAAAACTGATTGTTGAATTCCATGATGTTTTTTCTGCATTTGTCCAAACTATCTTGCATAAAAAACATATAGGCTGTATAATATTTAGCTTCGGCAGCATAAACATCTTGCTGGTTTTTTAGTGTTTTATCAAAATATGTTTTTGCGGTTTTGTATAAACTATCGTGCAAATAATAGCGAGCAAGCGTGTTGTTACATTCGCCAAATTCTGTGTCTGTTATTTTATCATATTTTAACAAAAGCTCGGCCTTAGACTTTGCTTTGTCTCTGTTGCCCAAAGCATTGTTGCAAATAACCTGACCAAAAATAGATTTCTTAATATTGCTATTAGTGGTACTGAATTTTTCAAGCTGCTCAAAATAGGGGAGGCCATTTGTACAATCTTTGTTTTTTTGATAAAAGAAGGTCAATCT
>JBDNIM010000484.1:0-6844 GCA_041688295.1 Bacteroidia bacterium | reverse complement strand
ATTCCGCATCTTTTTCATTGGCTAAAATATCCTTGGCTTCTTGATAATTGTTGAGCGTGTTTCTGTATATTATAGTAATCTCCACAACCTCTTTCAAATCGCTGTATTCTTTATTTAGTTGTGTAAAACGCTTCATGTCGCTCATTGTGTCTGCGCTGCTCAATAGCAATTCCACTTCTCTAAATCTTGCCTCAATGGCTTCTAATTTGTCTAACATCTGGTTTTTTCCTCAGTCTTTTTTTAAGGGCTGCAAAATTACGAATTCATCCGTTAAAATATACAATGTTTCTTTTTCTATTCTAAAAGATTTTATTTTCAACTGTTTGTCGCTAAAAATCAAACTCGCAGTAAAGTTTTTAGGGTCAAAAAAGAATATTTTCTCCTGCTTTAGGTAAAATATTTTTTCATCGTTTATTTGAAAATTTTCTACAGAGTCGGTTAAAACGGTTTTGTAGAAATTGCCAAAAATATCAAACTGCAAAATACTGCCTTTGTTTAAAATAAATATATTGGGATTGTAATCCGCAATTGTGGTAGGAAAAATATTGCCAACAATGGGCAAAACACTAAAAGACGCGCTTTCTAACATTAGTTTCAAATCTTTACTATATTTTTTCAAAGAAAAATCGGCTGCATCAAATAGCCATATTTGATTGTCGAAACTTCGAGACAAGCAAGCGATTTGAGAAATTTGCAAATATTCTAAATCAATAATGGCCATCTGATTAAGTAAATTGTCTAGCAACAGCAATTTGTTTTGGTCTGCATAAAAAACATAAATTTCAAAAGGGTTGCTGGCATCTACAGAGGCAATGTTTCCAAATACTTTTATATTTGTGTTGGCCAGAATTTTGCCAGATTTGTCATATTTTATAATATCGTTGTTGGGCGAAAAAACTATAATATTTCCTAGTTTATCTGTTGTAAATTGGCTGTTTGTGGGCGTTTTTATTTCAATTTGCTGCGCAAATATTGTTGCCAAAAACATTGACAGAAACCCAACTAGAATATTTTTTTTGTTTATGTACTTCATGTTTTCAGTCTTTAAATTCTAAAAGTACAAGATCTGTGCCATCAAATTGGGCATAAGTAAAATCCCCAACCCATTCACCCAAATTTATATATTTAGAGGTTTCGTCCAATTGAACCACAATTGGCAAATGCCTATGTCCGCAAATGAAATAATCAAAATGCTGGATTTTTAAGGTTTCTTTACAAAAAATTGTAATAAATTCTTTGTCGTCCCCTAAATATATTTTGTCAGAATTTCCTTTGCTAATCCTACTCTTTTTAGATAAAAATTTTGCTAAACCAGCACCTAAGTAAGGATGTAAAAAACTGAAAAATGCCACAGAAACCCTGTTGCGAAAAATTCGTTTAATTATTTTGTAACCTTTGTCGCCAGGGCCAATGCCATCGCCATGATGAAGGTAAAATTTTTTGCCATTTCTTTCAATTATCTTTTCGTTTGAAATAACGGTTAATCCAATTTCTTGCTCCAAATAACCAAAGGTCCACATATCATGATTGCCTTTAAAGAAATATATTTTTATACCTTTGTCGCTAAGTTCTGCCAATTTGCCCAAAAACCTTGTGAATCCTTTAGGAACAACATCTTTATATTCAAACCAAAAATCGAAACAATCGCCTAAAAAATAAATTTCTGTAGCCTTGTTTTCAATGCTTGTCAACCATTTGCAAATTTTTCTCTCTCTAATTAAAGAATCTTTAAAATTAGGAGCACCTAAGTGGAAATCGGAGGCAAAAAATATCATTGACTAAAAAGTGGTTTTATTTGTCAAATATAAAACTATTCTCATTATCCTCAAAATTATATTCTATTGTTTAATAAGTTTAAAGGTTTTTTCTTTGTTCTTTAAGTAATAAATCCCAGGAATTAATGCTTTGATATTTAGCATTTCATGGCTGTTGATATTTTGTTTTTCAATCAGTTTGCCTTGGCTGTCGTATATGTAAATCGTGTCTGAGCCTGTGTTTAAAAATGTTATAAAGTCGGCACTAGGATTGGGATAAAAGCTTGTTTTAATATTTTTTGTTTCTGAAATATCCGTATTTTGTTTCATTAAATAATTGGCTAAAAAAGAAACTAAATTCAAAAAATGCAATCTGTTTTTACTTGTTATAAAAGATTGGCTAAAATATTCGTTTGTCAAAAAATAATTAATACCATTTTGGGTTGTTATTCCTTCAATTTGATGGATAGGTGCTTCTATTGTGATTTTTCGTTTGTTCCCTGAAATGAAATTACTGCCTTTAAAATCATAAATTAGAAAAACAAAAGGCTCTAATATTTTAGAGTAACCGCAAAGCACAATTAGTTTTTTGTTTTCTACATAAATGGCTCCTGTAATCAATCCGTTTATGTTTATTGAATTTTTATATTGGGCAACAAATTTGCCTTTGGTTTTTGGCAAACTATAAATACTTGTTTTCATAGTGGTCCATTCTTTTGTAAATAGAAAAATGCTGTCCTTTGTTACAATGAAAGCTTCGCAATCAAAATCAGTTGTATTGGCAGATTGTGGACTTGAGTTTGTTTGTAAATTATATGAAAATTGAATAGTGTCAACTGAGAAGTTGCCATTTGTTAATGCTTGTTTATTGATTTTGTAAATTCTTAAATCACTGCGGTTGCCTGCTGAATTATTGCCAAAATCGCCCATATATATAAAGGAGTCATCTTGGGATATTTCCTCCCATTCTTTATTGCTGATTCCCAAATTGTATGTTTTTGTGGGCGTAAGATTATTGGTGTCAAATCCATAAATGAATTTGTCTAAATCATCATTCATGGTCCAAATTTTGTCTTGCCATTCTATCAATCCTGATGTTTCTTTAAGGGTACTGTTCAAATCCCAGCTTTTTTCAAAAGAAATACTTGTTTGAGGATATTTGCACGAGCCATCATTGTCTTTTGCATTGATATTGTAATTGTTTGCCAAAGGGTCTGTGCATCCTTTTTGTGCAAAAATATTGATTTGCAAAATTGCTAACAAAAATAAAACGACATATTTGAAATTCATCATAAATGAGTGCTTAAAACGGGTGGTCTAATTTTAACTTCATGGCCAATTGGGTTAAATCTTCGCAAACTTTTTCATCAACAGAAATACCTTCCATCAAGCGTATTTTTTCTTCCATAAATTCAAACTCGCCATGAATAGCAACTTTTTTGCCTTTTTTGCTTTCTGTTTTTTTGAAAGTTTGAATCCATAAATCCATTCTGTTTTTAAATTCTTGAATTTCTATAAAACCATCTACATCCATCGCTCCTAAAAAATGGCCGATGCCTTTGCCTGGCAAATTGGGCAAAACCGGTAGGAAAGAAACAAAAGGCGGCACCCATGGCCCAAAATTAGCGCCAGAAAGAACACCACTCAAAATATCGACCAAACTGCCTAGTCCGTAACCTTTGTGGCTTCCCATTTCTTTATTGCTGCCCAAAGGCAAAAGATAGCCCCCTTTTTTTAAATCTGTGGGTAAAACACTTGTGTTTCCATCTTTTGTTTCCACCCATCCCTCAGGGATTTCTTCATTTTTGCGTTCTGCAATTTCAAGTTTTCCGTTGGCAGCAGCGCTAGTCGCCATGTCTAAAACAAAAGGCAACTCTTTGCCAGCAGGAATTGCGTAACAAATTGGGTTTGTGCCTAACATTCTTTGTGTGCCAAAAGTTGGTGCCACCAAAGGGCTTGCATTGGTCATTGCCATGCCAATATAGTTTTTTTCTAATGCCATCATTGCATGATAGGCCGCTATGCCAAAGTGATTTGAATTTGAAATGGCGGCATAAGATGCGCCAAACTGTTCGGTTTTTTCCAACACAATTTGCATCGTTTTTGGTGCAATAACCAAACCCAAGCCAGCATCCCCATCGATAGAAAAAACGCCTTTTTTTTCGCGTTGAATTGTAATATTTGGTTTTGGATTAATTCTTCCTGCTTCAAAAAGCCTGTAATAGCCGCTAAGTCTTGCTACACCATGAGAATCAATGCCTCTTAGGTCGGCTTTTATTAAAACATTGCTAGCCAATTGTGCATCTTCTGAAGAGCAGCCCATTGTTTTAAAAACTTGATAAGTAAACTGTTCTAACTCTTTGTAATTTAGCATTTTTTTTTATGAAAGGGTTTCGGCTATTATATCAATTAAATTTTTGGTATCTAATTCCAATCCGTTTTTTTTAGCAATATTTAAAATATGTTGCCTGCATAAATCTTCTGAAAAAACAAGCGCCTCTGCTCCCGATTGCTGAAACTGTTTAATAATAGACATTGCCATTTTTTCAGATATTTCGAAATTTATGGTAGGCAAACAAGCGCCCGCCCCACAACAATTTGGAGTAGGTTGTGGCATTTTCCATTCTATGTTTTTAAATGCGTTTAAAATTGCGGTTTCGTTTTTTGTTTCACAATTTCCTATGAAAAAGAATGTTCCTTTGGTGTTTTTGAAGTTTTCAAATATTTGGGGCGTTAGTTTATCATAAATAAATTCGCCTCTTTTGGCAAAATTAATGACCTCATTATGCACCAATGTGTTGTTAAATAGCTTTGGGTTGTGGTGTGTAAATGTTTGGAAACACTTTTCAGAGCATGATAAATAATTGCCATTTATTATCTTTAAATTATGTTCGCCTGTTTTTTTAGCAGCACTTAATTCTCCTTTTTCAAAAAATGGCAACCCACAACAAGTAAAGTTGTCGAGCGGTTTTGCATTTGGGTAAATTGCATTGGCCACTTTCAGATAACTTTGAACAGTCGATGGAAAAAAATGATTTGTTATACATGAAATTTGTATGGATTGTAACACATTGCAAAATTAGAAATATTTTAATGATAGATGGGATTTATTTTTTTTATGTAATAATTACTGTTTTTTATATTGTGAAAGATGATTTATCCTTTCGTTTAAACTTGTAAAACACTTATTTTTGTACTTTAGAAAAAAATATTGAAAACCATAGGCAACGAAAACATAAAATGATGTGTCTTGAAAGAAATAAGGCATTTTGTGGTACAAACTACAATATAAAATGAGTGAAACTGATCTTATAAAAGGTTGTTTAAATGAGGACAGAGTTGCTCAAAAGGAGTTGTATAAAACCTATGCTTCAAAAATGATGGTGGTTTGTATGCGATACGCTAAAGATACAATGGAAGCAGAGGATATTCTTCAGGAAGGGTTTATCAAAGTGTTTGATAACATAAAATACTTTAAAAACATGGGCTCTTTTGAAGGATGGATAAGAAAAATAATGGCTAATACAGCACTTAACAGAATTAGAAAAAACACAATTTATTTTGAAGAAATAAATGATATTTCTATTGATGTTTCTGTAAATGACCATTTGATTGAAAAATTCTCCGAAAAAGATATTCTCAGCCTCATTTGCAGTATGCCTCAAGGGTACAAACAGGTGTTTAATATGTTTGCAATTGAGGGTTTTAGCCATAAAGAAATCTCAGAACAATTGGGGTTTGAAGAAGCAACATCTAGAAGTCAATTTGCAAAAGCAAAAAAATATTTACAACAAAAACTTACCGTATTAGAAAAAATAAATTTATGAATAATAATAATTTCGAGAAAAAAATTGCAGACAAACTGAACAGTTTTGAAGTTCAGCCTTCTGCCGATTTGTTCGACAACATTATGGCTGCCCGAACCTCAAAAGCAAAAACAGTTGGGTTTGGTTCCTTTAAAAAGGGGATTCTTGCCATTTCAGCTTTAGCATTGGTTTCCATTGCCGTTCTTTATTTTAAAGACAGCAAAGAATCTTTGTCTCATGTTGCCAATAATGAAGTACAAGCATCTGTTCAATTCAATGAAAATGAAATGTCTGGAGATTTAAGTAAAAACTCAAATACAAACCCAAATAAACAATTTAATGAAAATTTAGAAAGCAATCAAATGACTTCTTTCAAAGAAACCGCAATTAATTTGCCTAAAAGCAATGACTTGAAACAAGTCGCTAAAACTAGAAGCAATGGATTGGGATTAAAAAATGCAAAATTTATTGAAGATGCTATTAGAGAAAATTCTAATAAAAGTGCAAATAGTAATACTAACAATAGTAATTTAAAAAATGGCAATAAAATTGAAACTACAACCCTGTTTTTAGATGACGGCACAAATATCTATGAAAGATATTTTGCTAACGATAATAAAAACAAACCTTCAATTAATAGTGAGCAACACAATAAAAACAGTCATTTATATGTTTATGATTCTGAAGATGCTTTATTGTTAGATAAAGTTTGGTTTAATATAAATATGGCCAAATGGTTTAAAAAGTTTAACTTTAAATATTCAAAAGAAGAAGTTTTAATGGTAAATTACCTTGCCAAAATGCCTAAAAAGAAGCAAGTAAATATTAAAAGAAAAGCTATTTCTATGGATGTGTTTGGTTCTGCAATTGTTTCAAAATCCCATGCAATGAATTCAGAACAAGCTACAAATCTAAATGGATTGAATAGCATTTCCTTTAGTCAAGCCTTGGGTGCAAGAATTCATTTTCCAATAAAAAAACAATGGAGTGCGTTTTCTGGTCTTTCTTTTTTAAATCAAAACACAAGATTTAAAGGCACATTTTCAGAATTTCAGCAAGAGGTAAAAACTAATGATATTACATCTTATATTAATGATCCAATCAGAGGCGTAATTCCTGTTCACACCATTGATACACAATATTTAGTCGTCCCTTAAAAAGCACATAAAACTTTATAAGTCAACTAATTGTGCATAATTTGTTTGTTATTTATCTGCAAGATTCGTTATTTTTACAACATAATCCTTGCAAATAATTTAACATGATAGCGAAGCAAAAACCACT
>JBDNIM010000483.1:0-2122 GCA_041688295.1 Bacteroidia bacterium | reverse complement strand
AGTGGTTTTTGCTTCGCTATCATGTTAAATTATTTGCAAGGATTATGTTGTAAAAATAACGAATCTTGCAGATAAATAACAAACAAATTATGCACAATTAGTTGACTTATAAAGTTTTATGTGCTTTTTAAGGGACGACTATTTAATTCTAAAAAATTTCCTACTTGATTTGATAAAAACTAAATAATAACAAGTTATTGATGCGGTTAAAGAATTCAGAAACATTGCTTTAGGATTATGTAAAAACAAGGAATTCGGAAATTTTCTTTTGGATAGTTTTGGTTCGGGTTATTATTCTACAACAAAAACAGGATGGAGCCATGTATCGAAAGACATGATTCTTTATGATTTTGATACAATTATTAGTAAACTTAGTGCTTTAGATTAGTTCGTAATTTTAATGTTAAAAATAATTAAAGCGGGGTTTATTGAACATTTATTATATATTTGTTTTTTTGTTTTTATATTTTATACTACACAAGCAATTCATTTGTTGCATTTTTGTTGCATTTTAATTTGTAATATATATATTGATTCTTACTTTAGAACTCTGGGAATAGCTTTTAAGGTTAATCTTTTATACATCTACAAGAAAAACCCCTGTATTTATTATCATTATACCTTCCAACACCATTACCATTCCAAAAAAGTTCTCTAAAATAAGCTGAACCACCATTGTATTCTGTTGTTGACCAAAAAGAACCACTATATGTTTTTAGTAAAAAACTGGCATCTATACTTCTCATACCGCTTGCAAGGGCTGAAAAACCGCTTTCGTTGGTTCTTTGAACATTATAACTAACGCCATCGTATTGCGTAGCCCAAATATTGTCAAGGGTACTTTTCATTTTAAGGCCTGCAATATTAGATCCGCCTAATGCGATTATTAGCGCACCCCATTCATTGTCATTTGGTATATGCCATCCTTTAGGACAAATATTTCTGGAATCCTTAACGGCATACCAATTGTATAACTTTCCATGCAAAGCATCTAAATTAGGATCATTATTGTAATTTGACCAAGCCCCGTTTTTTAAACGAAGCCAAAGCCAACTTTCTTTAATATTAGGGATTGTATCACCATTCGAATATCTCAAAGTTCTAAGATTTTCAGCCATCCAAACCTGGTTATCTATTTTAATTGTTGCATATTTGTTCCCATCAAGGTCTGAAATTTCGCCATAATTTAAACATGCATTTAATTGCGTTCGGATAGGAGTTTTATCTTTTTTACAACTTGAAACACAAATTATCGTTATAACTATTAATGAAAATAATATCTCTGCTTTTAATGTTTTATTCATAATTAATTCTGTTTTATATTTTTGCAATTTTTGGGTAAACAGTTTACAAATATAATTCGTTCTTATTTATTTTTGTTTGTTTTTTTATGGCTTGCTAGTGGCAACCTTAAAATAGAAGTCCCTTCTGTGCCAGGTTAAAATAGTTAGGAACTAATTTGAGATTGGATGTTTTTATTTAAATAAAGTCTAAATAGAGAGGAATCGATAATTTTCATCATCTCTTTTCTTTATAAATCACAGCCGCTTCTTCAATTACGGCATCAATTTTTTGAAACTCAAAAGGCAACACTTTCGCCACTTTTTTATTGCTGTATTCAAAACTGTTGGTAGAAGTGCGCATGGTTTCAATCGTTAATTGAGACTTTGGATTAAAAACGCCATATATTTTCAGTAAAATCTTCAACAACGGCAAATAGCTCTTTTTTATTTCTATACTTGGCGGTTTTTTGTCCAAAGCTTTCGCAATTGTCTTAAAAATAGTTTGATAGCTTAGGTTTTCCGAAATCAATAAAAATCTTTCATTGTTGATGTCAGAATCTGCCAAATAAATCATTGCCTTGGCAACATCTTTTACCCCCACAAAAGCATTGACACCATTGGTATAAAAAGGAAATTTATGGTACATTTTTTTGAAAAAATTGCAAGACCCTTTGTCCCAATTGCCATAGCCTAAAATGATGGATGGATTAACTATAACAGCGTTCAATCCTTCTTGAATGCCTCGCCAAACCTCAAGTTCTGCTAGGTGTTTTGTTTCTGCATATTCTGTATTGTTGCCGTCTTCTTCCCATTGAACATCCTCAGTTATTATCAAATTT
>JBDNIM010000482.1:0-5911 GCA_041688295.1 Bacteroidia bacterium | reverse complement strand
CAGTGCAGCCAGTACAACCGGTTGCAGCAGACATTGTCACGAAACTAGCATCCGCGATTACTCTTAATCTTGTTGCTCCTGGAGAGATGTTACAAGGCACAGTAAAGTCTCTTGAAGCTAAAGATCCTGGGGTGTTACTTCCTCCATTGGAAGCAGACCATCTTCCTAAAAACTCACCTGCGTCAATAAAATCTTTGTCATTGTTGTAATCAATGTATGCTCCAATATTCGCATTATATCCATAAGTAGAAGATATACTTGCGTCAATCGTGTAAGTATTTCCTGCAGACAAATCTATTGCATTGCTAGGAGGGTTTACCAAACGCCATTCAGAACCGCATGAGCCAGAATAATTCCAACCATCTGCTGGTTTGTTGCCAACGATTGTGTTCCCTGCTCTAATTCTTACTTGTTCCAAAGCGAGAATGTAGGCACTAGACGAATACCACGAATGATAAGCTCCATGTGCATTGCACCATGGTGCTTGGGCGCTTAAACTGTTTAGCATTCCTGTTGCCAAGAAAATTAACATCAGTTTAATGAATTTTAATTGTGTAATTGTTTTTTTCATGTTAAATTTAAAATAATTTGTTGGGTCAAATTTATTGTTAATATTTTAATAAAAAAAATTATTTTTTCAAAACAATGAAATTTGACACAAATATGACAAATCAAGAGGATGAAAAAAATAAGAATTTAGGCAACTCCCATGTTTCGCAAATGCGAAATATGAGAACTTAAAGCTTCAGAAAACTTTTTGTACTCATTAAACTGTACATTGTACTCTTCACAAACACTTTTTACAATCTTGTTCAGTTGTGGATAGTGAATGTGTGAAACATTAGGAAATAAATGATGCTCTACTTGAAAGTTCAACCCTCCAGTAAACCAAGAAACAATTTTATTTTCCGTAGCAAAATTTGCAGTTGTTTTAATTTGATGAACTGCCCATTCGTCTGGCATTTTTCCAACTTCATTCATTTCTGGAAATTGGGTGCTTTCAACGGTGTGTGCTAATTGAAAAACAAGGCTAATTATCAATCCTGTGAAAAAACCAAAAATTAAAAAACCGATAATCCAATGTGCAAATCCAACTTTAATTATTGGAATTATTACAAATAATATTAAATGCAATAACTTAAAGCCCCAAAATGAAATATGCTCTTTACGGTTCATTTTTTTGATTGGCATGTTTCCAACTTTTTTTGTAAAATACTTCTCATAATCTGTGAAAAATATCCAATAAAGGTAGAGCAATGAATAGGCTAAAGGAAAATAAATGTATTGAAATTTGTGAATTTTGTATTTTTTTTGTGTTTGACAAAGTCTCAGAAAAGGTCTTGCGTCAATGTCATCGTCTATTCCATCTACATTAGTATAAGTGTGGTGAACAACATTGTGTTTGGTTTTCCACATAAAAACATTGGCTCCTAAAAAATTCAAAGACAAACCCGCCAAGTTGTTCAACCAATTTATTTGGCTAAAACTGCCGTGTGCGCCATCGTGCATAATATTGAACCCTATTGCAGCGGTTGCTGCTGCTAGTATTAAACAGTCTAAAACACCAACTGCCCAGTGGTATTGAAAAAACACAAGGTGCACATAAGTTGCAATTAAAACAACCGTTAAAATGATTGCCTTTATGAATAACTTACTGTTTCCAGTTGGTTGTGCCTTAATTTCTGTAAAATAATTGTTAACTCTTTTTCTCAATTCTGCATGAAAAGATCCAGATGGATTTAAAAACTTTGGGATTACCATTTTTTTTGAAATATTTTCCGCAAAGGTAATCATATTTTGACAATTGTTTTAATATACTTTCTAAGTTTTTCGAACACTTTTATCTTCTATTGATTAAAAACCTATCAATCAATATTATAATTTTGAAAATAATTACTTAAATTAGCTTAATTTTGTATCGATATTTATGAAAGACAATAATAAAAAATCATCCAACACAAATAATTCTAATGATTTTCAATCGGATTTTAAAAAAAATGATGGTTTTGACAAAGATGATTTAAGTTATAAATTAAAAAACAACCCTAAAGGTGAATTTTTAAAAAAGGATAACGGCTTCAAGCCTTTTAACAAAGAAAATGGTAATTCTTTTAAACCGAGATTTGAAGGCAATGACAGAGACAACCGCAACAAAAGAAATGATGATGGCGGTCTCAAACCTTTTAACAGAGAAAATGGTAATTCTTTTAAACCAAGGTTTGAAGGCAATGACAGAGACAACCGCAACAAAAGAAATGATGATGGCGGCTTCAAGCCATTTAACAGAGAAAATGGTAATTCTTTTAAACCAAGGTTTGAAGGCAATGACAGAGACAACCGCAACAACAGAAATGATGATGGCGGTTTCAAACCTTTTAACAGAGAAAATGGCAATTCTTTTAAACCGAGATTTGAAGGCAATGACAGAGACAACCGCAATAACAGAAATGATGATGGCGGTTTCAAACCTTTTAACAGAGAAAATGGCAATTCATTCAAACCAAAATTTGAAGGCAACGATAGGTTCAATGATAATGACAACGGAAGAAGAAAAGAACATTTTAAACTGGATGATGAAAAACCAAGAAGAGAAAGTAAATCAAACTATAAACCTAAATATGACCCTGAGGTAAAAACAAATAATAAAGGGTTTAAGCCATTTGACTCAAAATCCTCATTTAAACAAAAATCGGACAGAAAACGATTGCCAAAGTCGAGTAATTTGCCTTTAGAAAACGGTGAAATAAGGCTAAACAAACACATAGCACAATCTGGCATTTGCAGTAGAAGAGAGGCAGATGAACTGATTAAAAAAGGAGTTGTTACTGTTAACGGAAAAGTAATTATGGAAATGGGGTTTAAAGTTAAGCCTGAGGACAAAGTTCAATATGAAGGAAAAACAATATTAGCCGAACCGTTTGTTTATATTTTGATGAATAAGCCAAAAGATTTTATTACATCGACAGATGATGAAAAAGACCGTAAAACTGTCATTGATTTGTTGACGGACAGAGTGCAAGAAAGGGTTTTTCCTGTTGGAAGATTAGACAGAAACACAACTGGCGTTTTGTTGATTACAAATGATGGCGAACTGACCCAAATTTTAACCCACCCATCTTTCAACATTAAAAAGATTTATCATGCCGTTTTAGATAAAAAAATGACTGCAAAAGATTTGGAAAAAATGGTGGAAGGGTTTGAACTTGAAGATGGATTTGTAAATGCAGATGCTGTTGCTTTTGTTGAGTCTGAGGATAAAAGACATGTTGGTATTGAAATCCATAGCGGAAAGAATCATATTGTAAAAAGAATGTTTGAACATTTAGGGTATATGGTAGAAAAGTTGGATCGTGTTAGCTTTGGTAGTTTCACAAAAAAAGATTTGCCAAGGGGAAAGTGGCGACATATTACCAATTATGAATTGGCCAGTATCATGAAAATGAAAGAAAAAAACAGTTAAAAATATTGTTTAGGGAATTAAAAGATGATTTACTTTCTGTTTTTTATCCGGACTTGTGTTTGGGTTGTGGTGTGGTTTTGTTTAAGCAAGAAAAGCATATTTGTTTAGTTTGCAAGATTAATCTTCAAAAAACAAATTTTGATTTTAACGACAACAATTATTTAGAAAAAATTTTTTGGGGACGAATTTCCATTGAGTTTGCTAGTGCATTTTTGTACTTTAGCAAACATGGTTTGACCCAAAAATTAATTCATAGTTTAAAATATAAGAATGAGCCAGAATTGGGTTTTTATTTAGGTGAGTTGTTCGCCCATAATATTCTTGAAAAGATTAAAGAAAATCCGCCAGACATCCTAACCACTGTGCCGTTACACCCTCTAAAGTTAAAGAAAAGAGGTTATAATCAAAGTGATGAAATAGCAAAAGGACTTTCAAAAATTTTGAATATTGAGTTCAATCCTAATATAATTATTAGAAATAAACATACGGATACTCAAACCTTAAAAAAAAGATACAACCGTTGGGAAAACACAGAATTTGCGTTTGATCTAAATCCTGAATTTTCGATAGAAAACAAACATGTTTGCATTATTGATGATGTGATTACAACTGGCGCTACCATTGAGGCTTGTGGTCAAGAAATTTTAAAATCTAAAAATTCTAAAGTTAGCTTTTTAAGCATTTGTGTTGCATATAGTTAAAAAACCATTACCTTCGCAAGGTAGTTATAAAAAATACAAAATGAAAAAACATATATTATTATCATCACTATTTGCCATTATATTTCACACTTATGCGCAAAAGCCTGCATTTACCGCAATTGTAGGAAACAAAGTGCCATTAATTTGCAGTTCAAGCCAAAATGGAGATTCAGCGAGATTGCCAATTATTTTTAACGCTAGTATTTCGGGATTAGACCCTGGAGCAATGTACAAATATTATGTTTCTTTTATAAAAATAGGGGATACTTCAAATACAAATGCCACAGGTGCTGGAAATCCCATTTTCTTTAAACAAAATGGCAATTGGCAAACTACAACTAGTCCAGATTTAAGCACAACAGGTGGACACGATACTTTTTCAACGATGGGAAATCCTGTTTACACGGCTTGGTTTGGTGCATTTTCTACTAACGATAGTCGGTTCACGCCAGGCAGCTATGTTTATCCAATGTTAGTTGTTCAAGAAATTGGAGGATCTAGTCAAATATTCAAAAAATGTTTGAGGGATTCAATAAGAGTAGTTTCTTTTTCAAAGTCATCAGGATTAAATTTTGGAACATCTATTTATGGCGCATCATTTGCGAATGCAAAAAACTTTGTAGCTTTATATGATGATGTGAGCGGCACTTCTTCTCGCCCAGTAACAATAACTTATTCTGAAAATGATGGTTTTTCCAATAGTAATGCCCCATCATGGTACAACAACAATGTAAATGGTGCTGCAGGTGCATGGGGAACTATTATTCCAAATAGTTTAACAAATGGCATTAAAAGAATCGAAAGCATTAGTTTGCAAACCGGTATTGCTTTATATGCAAATTTAGAATCTGATGCTATTTGGGGAAATGATTCGACTATCAACCCTCGAAAAGGAAATACTCCAATTTATATAAAAAGTGATTTTGCACCTTTACAATTGCCTGTTTTAGAGTTTGTTGCAGCGGTTAGCAATGCAAGCGAAAGCGTTGGTGTTCATAAAGTTTTAGTAAGAAGAAGATTTGGCAATGCGGACTCTACTAAAGTTGAAATTGCTTCTTTTACGGGCAATGCAACAAGTGGGGTTGACTTTAATTTACTTACAACAAAATTAACTTTTAAACCTTATGGTACAATTACTGACACTGTTAGAATTAGTATTACAGATGATAATTTAACAGAAGGTGCTGAAAATAGTAACTTCAGATTGCAGAATGCTATCAATGCAAATATTAATCCAAGTGCTTTTTCTCATCAAGTAAATATTGTTGACAATGATGTGCCTGTTTTAACTTTCTCTAAAAAAGGAGCAACTGTTTCTGAAGACAATGGTCGATTAAAAGTGAAAGTGAAAATAAATTCAGGTAACATAAATCCAACAAACTTTAGAGTGGCTGTTAGATATAGAAATGATAGCTGTTTTATTCCTCAAGATTTTAAATTAGGTTCTAGCAATAGAGATACGATTGTTCAATTTCCTGGAGGAAAAGCAGTAGATTCTCTGGAATTTAACATCAGCATAGTAAATAACAATACACCTGAATTAGTGAATGATACAATTGTTTTAGCGTTAAGAAATCCAACAGCACCTGGCACAATTGGAAAAGATTCTTTATTTACATTGGTAATTATTGACGATGATTTGCCGCCATTATTTACTTTTGAAAAAAACAAAGAAACCATCAATGAAAATTCAGGAAATGTGAAAATAAAAATTTTAAAAACTGGCAGAAATAAATTTCCAAGTGATGTT
>JBDNIM010000050.1:0-4431 GCA_041688295.1 Bacteroidia bacterium | reverse complement strand
TTGACAAAGATTTGATTTTAATAGATACAGCTGGTATTAGAAAAAAATCAAAGGTAGAAGAAAACATCGAATTTTATTCGGTAATGAGAAGTATAAAAGCCATTGAAGACAGCAATGTTTGTATTCTTATTTTGGATGCAAATAATGGCATTGAATCTCAAGACATGAATCTTTTGCAACTTGCCCACAGACAAGGAAGAGGCATTGTTGTTTTGGTAAATAAATGGGATTTATATGACAAAGACACAAACACAGCAAGAGATTATGAGGCACATGTGAGAGAAAGAACAGCTCCATTTGTGGATTATCCTATTCTTTTTATTAGTGCTTTAAATAAACAAAGAATTTATCAAGCATTGGAAACAGCACTTGGTGTTTATGACAATCTATCATTGAAAATAAAAACTTCAAAAATAAATGAGGTAATGTTGCCAATTGTACATGCAACACCACCTCCGGGAGTTAAAGGCAAAACAATTTCTATAAAATTCATCCAACAATTGCCTTCAAAATCGGTGTGTTTTGCATTTTTCTGCAACTTGCCACAATATGTTTCCGAATCGTATAAACGATTTTTGGAGAATAAAATTAGACAAAACTTTAATTTTAAGGGAGTTCCGATAAAAATTTTTTTAAGAAAAAAATAAAACCCTTTAATTTACACTTTTAAATACCATGAAAAACTTATTAATTATAACTTGTTTGAGCTTCACAATTTTTTCTTGCTCAAATACAACCACACCAGAAGGAGATAGCAAAGACGAAACCGAAAGAGAACTATCTGACGAAAAACAAAATGATAGAAACCAAGAAATATTGGATTCTATAATTAAAGTTGATGAGTCAAAATCAGGCAGCCTAGATAAATAATAGGAACCAATTTTATTTAGAATATTTTAAATTTAAAGGGTTGTTTGGATTTTTGAACATTACAGAAGGTGCGTATTTTAGTTTTATATACAGAACTTGCTGCTTATATTCTCAGTAGCTTTAAATCATTTTTAGACTCTAATACTGGTGCTGAAATGCTTATTGTGCATTATCCTATAAACGCAGAAGCGCCTTTTGAATTTAAGAGTTTGAATAATGCAAATCTAACAACTTACCAAGCTGACAAAACAACCATCATTAATGAAGAAATAAATAGATTTAAGCCTGAGATTATTTTATGTTCAGGATGGGGCAATACTTTTTATCTAAAAGTGGTAAAACAATATCATGGGTCTGCAAAAACGGTTTTATGTTTCGACAATAGGTGGAACGGAAGTTTGAAACAACGATTATTAGCATCAACTTCTAAATTTAATTTTTTAAAAACCTTCAAATATTGTTGGGTTGCTGGCAATCCACAAGCCGTTTATGCAAAAAAGCTTGGGTTTAAATCTGAAAATATTTATACGGGTTTATACACAGCCGACAATGATTTATTTCAATTTATTGGTAAAGAGAAGTTGAAATTAAAGGGTGTTTATCCTAAAAAAATAATTTGCGTAGCTAGATATATTCCACAAAAAGATTTGCCAACTTTATGGAAAGCTTTTATTAATGTGAACACAAAATTTGACAACCGATGGCATTTAGATTGCTTTGGTAATGGCATCTTATTTGAAAATATAATAGAAAATGTAAATATCAAGCACCATGGTTTTGTTCAACCAAGCGATATGTCTTCATATTTGCTAGAATCTGGCTTTTTTGTATTGCCAAGTTTAAGCGAACCTTGGGGAGTTGTTGTTCAAGAGATGGCATTGTCGGCTTTACCAATGATTTTAAGTAACAGTATTGGCGCTGCAACTGAATTTTTAGATGCTACAAACGGATTTTCCTTTGAAGCAGGAAACCAAGAAGATTTGGAAAAACAATTGTCGATTTTAATGGATAAAACGGACGAACAGCTATGGGAAATGGCACAAAATAGTTGGGAGAATGGAATGAAACATAAAAAAGAGGATTGGGTAAAAACGATGCTAGAAATTTATAACAACAATAAAAATGTGTGGAATTAACGGCATATTTAATGTAAAAAATAAGGCGCTTTCTTTGCAAAAGTTGCAAGCAATGAACCTAGCTATGAAACATAGAGGGCCTGATGATTCGGGTGTTTTTTATAATGATGAAATTGCTTTAGGACAAACAAGATTGTCAATTATAGACTTAAGTTCTGCTGGCCATCAACCCATGTTCTCTACAAATAAAAATATAGTTTTGGTCTTTAATGGCGAAATATATAATTTCAAAAGTTTAAAAAAACAATTAGGGGATTATGATTTTATAACGCAAACGGACACAGAAGTTATTATAGCAGCTTATCTAAAATGGGGAATAAATTTCATTGATTATTTAGATGGAATGTTTGCAATCGCACTTTATGATATTAAAACTAATGTTTCTTTTTTAATTAGAGATAGGCTAGGCGTAAAACCACTTTATTTTTATACAAATACCATAAACGAAACCTATTTTGCATCAGAAATTAGAAGTGTTATTGAAGGTAGCGGTTTAACACCTAAACTAAATAAATCTAAAATCAGTGAATTTTTGACCCTTCAAACTGTTTCTGGAAATGAAACAATTTTACAAGACATTTTTTCTATAGAGCCAGGTACTTATTTAATGTTTAAAGATAAAATACAATCAAAACATACTTATTGGCAGCCAAATTCTAACATAAATTATTCGATAAACAAAGAAGAAGCGACCAATAAAGTGCATGATTTATTTTATGAATCAATTGAAAAAAGGTTGGTTTCCGATGTGCCTTTGGGCGCATTTTTATCTGGTGGTATTGACAGTTCTGCTGTGGTGGCTGCAATGAGTAGTTTTGGTTCAAATGTCAATACCTTTAATATCAATTTTGCAGAAGGTGCTTTTTCTGAGGCTAAATATGCACAAATAATTGCTAAAAAGTATAAAACAAACCATACCGAAATCAATTTAAAGCCACAATCATTTATTGATTTATTACCTCAAGGTATTCAATCATTAGACCATCCAAGTATTGATGGATTGAACACTTATGTAGTATCAAAAAGCACTAAAGATGCTGGTATTACAGTTGCCCTTTCTGGTGTTGGTGGCGATGAGTGGTTTGCTGGCTATCCTTCATTCTCTCATTTTAGAAATAAAGGTTTCGAGAAATATAAAATGATTCCAAAACCGGTTCGCTTGGCTATCAGCAAAATTGCGCAGCTAAAAAACTCGGAAATGAATAGAAAAAAATGGGAGTTTTTAGAAACAAATTTAGATTTTTATGATTTGTATTTGGCACAAAAAAGCGTGTTTTCGCAAAGCCAAATAAACAAAATTTTAAATGGTAATATTAGACAAAATATCTCATCTACCATTAAAACTATTAGTGATTTATCTATTATTGAATGGCAAAAATATTTGATGCCAGTTTTGTTAAGAGACACAGATCAAATGGGGATGGCACATTCTTTAGAAATTAGAGAGCCTTTTCTTGACTATCGCTTGGTTGAATACTTATTGCAATTACCTGACGACTTTAAGTTTGGTAAATATCCAAAGCAATTATTGGTTGATGCAATGAAAAATGAATTGCCAATAGATATTATTGATAGGTCGAAAATGGGCTTTGTGTTGCCGTATGAATTATGGTTGAAGAAAGAATTGAAAAATTATGTTGAACAAGGTTTGAACCATATAAGAAATAATGATAACTTTAATGAAAATTATATAAATTACCTTCAAGACTCATATTTCAATAATAAAAATAATGTAAGATGGAACATGATATGGATTTTGGCTGTTTTTGGACATTGGATAAACAATAATAATGTTAAATAATAAACCAACCATATTAATTTTCACAGACTGGTATGTTCCTGGTTATAAAGCGGGAGGACCAATTCAATCTGTTTATAATCTATCAAAATTATTAAGTAAGAATTTTAAAATCAAAATAATCACTCGAAGTAATGATTATCAAAGTGACGAAGAGTATCAAAATATTATCGCCAACCAATGGATTGAAATTGAACCAAATCATTGGGTTTTTTATTGCAGCAAAAAGCAGCTACATTCAAAATTTATAAAACAGCAATTAAAAGAAAACAAAGATAATAAGGTGCTTTTGAATGGGGTTTTCTCGTTCTATTTTAGTATTCTGCCATTGTATTATTCCTTTATTTTCGGTTATAATAATATTGTTTTGGCAGTCAGAGGCATGTTACACCGTTCGGCATTATCCATAAAACCAGCAAAAAAACAAATATTTTTAGCCTTTGCAAGAGGGTTTGGTTTGTTCAAGAATGTTGTTTTTTTGTCAAGTTCAAAGGAAGAATCCCAACAAATAAAAAGTGTTTTGGGTAATAAATTACTAATTAAGGAAGTGGCAAATATCCCTCAAGTGGTTGCTGAAAATTTTGAGCCCAATACTAAATTTAAGGCGAACAATCGTTTGAATGCACT
>JBDNIM010000481.1:0-2329 GCA_041688295.1 Bacteroidia bacterium | reverse complement strand
GAATTTTGGATACCAAGGCGTTTTGTCAATTATTGATGCAATGGTTGATAGACACGATGTAATTGTTTATGATGCAGAATCTCATGCTTGCATTGTTGACGGGGTTCGTTTGCACCAAGGCCATCGTTTTCAATTTAAACACAATGATTTGGAAAGCTGCGAAAAACAACTGCAACGCGCTACCAGATTGGTTGAAAAAACTGGTGGTGGTATTTTCTTAATCACAGAAGGTGTTTTTGGGATGAGCGGTAATCAAGGCGATTTAAAGGGAATTGTTGCACTAAAACAAAAATATAATTTCAGAATGTTTGTTGATGATGCCCATGGTTTTGGAACAATGGGAAAAACTGGTGCCGGAACTGCCGAAGAACAAAATTTAACCAATGATATTGATTTGATTTTTTCTACCTTTGCAAAATCAATGGCGAGTATTGGTGCTTTTGTAGCTGGCCCAAAAGCTATTTTAGATTATCTTAGATACAACTTGCGTTCGCAAATATATGCCAAATCTTTACCAATGCCTTTGGTTGTTGGTGCTTTAAAAAGATTGGATTTAATTAGAACCCAACCACAACTGAAAGAAAAATTGTGGGAAAATGTAAATGCACTACAATTTGGATTAAAAAATGCTGGTTTTAACATAGGCACAACTACAACGCCCGTTACTCCCGTTATCCTAAGCTGCACGGTTGCGGAATCTACCCACTTAACATTTGATTTAAGAGAAAATTACAACATATTTTGTTCCATTGTGGTATATCCTGTTATTCCAAAGGGTATTCTTATTCTTAGATTAATTCCTACTGCTGCGCATACTTTGGCTGAGGTGGAAAGAACCATCACGGCTTTTAAAGAAATTAAACAAAACCTTGAGGCAGGAAAATATAAAAAGGAAGACCTTGTTAATGTGGCTCTTGCATAATTAATTCTAATTTTATTTAATTAAAACCATGTCCTTTAAAAAGACATTTCTTAAGTTTTACAGAGATTATTTTAATTTCTCAAAAGCAGAAAGAAATGTCTTTTTTCTTTTAGTTGTTGCTGTCATTTGTATTATAGCTTTTCCAATTATGTTTAAACCTCATAAATATGACAAAACTGATTTTATGGCGTTTAAAAATAACAGCAATCTTGTTGAGGAGCGAAGGACTAAGTTTAAAAATGAAGAAAAAAAATATTATAAAAGTTATTCTCAATTTGACTTTAACCCCAATGATGTTAGTTATGAAAATTTATTAAAGCTTGGGTTTAAATCTTATACTGCAAATAAAATAATCAATGCAAGAACAAAAGGATTTGTTTTCAGGACGAAAAAAGATTTAGCTAAAATTTATAGTATTGATACAGTTTTGGTAAAATCACTGTATGCTTTTATTCAATTGCCTGAAACTGTTATTCCCAAACAAAATATATACACCAAAAGCACTTACGAAAAACCTGTCTATCAAAAACCTGCGCTGATTGACATAAACTCAGCGGATACGGCTCTTTTTAACCGTTTGCCGGGTATTGGAAACATCCTCTCAGCTAGAATTGTTCTTTATCGAGAAAAATTAGGTGGTTTTAATTCCCTTTCACAACTGAGCGAAGTTTATGGCTTGAAACCTGAAGTCTTAGAAAAAATATTGCCTAAAATTACTTTGGATTTATCCCAAATTAAATTGATTAATATTAATACTGCAACCATTTCTGAGTTGTCGCAACATCCATATATCAAAAAAAGGATGGCAGAAATTATTGTAAATTACCGCAATCAACATGGCTTGTTTTCTAAACCCCAAGATTTATTGAAAACCCAAGTTATTCAAGAGCAAGAGTTAGAGAAATTTTCATCTTATCTGAAGTTTTAGTTAGACCTATATTATCTTTCATCAATGCGAGTGTGCTTCGCCTTGATTGGTTATTTTTGCAAGTATGAAAAAAGCCCCTTTTGACACTATTTTGCTATTTGCAGGAATTTCTTTAAGCAATGTTATACCAATTCTAATTTTAAAATAGTCCAAACTATTTTAGAATAGTAAATGCCAGCCAGCTCCGCCTTAGAAATTCTTTTTTATAAAATAAAAAAATACAATTTCTTGAGCGGAGATATAGCTTGAAAATAGGACAATCAAGCGCAGCGGTGATTGGACTATATTGAAAGCATATTCGGTATTATTTGAGAATATCCCAAATCCCTGCTGCCTTTCATCACAAGGATTTTTTTGAATGTAATCGTTTTATCAGTCTGTTTTGAATCATTTTTGGCAGGCATTTTATCTTTCATGTTAAATATAAAATCTTGTTCTTGATAACTTATACCAATTCTAATTTTAAAATAGTCCAAACT
>JBDNIM010000049.1:0-4337 GCA_041688295.1 Bacteroidia bacterium | reverse complement strand
GATTTGGTAATTGTTTCTGGAGGTAAGGAAGAATTAAGAATACCCGTTTCAACATTTATTGAACAATCTTCGAAATTATTAGTAAAAATAAAAAATTCTAAAAGCGCATTCAGTATTCCTGAAACGGAAGCTTTTATGTCATCCATACATTGCAGGTCATTAAAAGCAAAAGCTACTTCAAAAACCGATATTCGCATTGTAATTCACGATCAACGAATTAACCAAATCGCAGAATTAGGATTTAGCATTAAATCACAATTAGGTAGTGATGCAACTCTTTTAAATGCAGGGAAAACAACAAATTTCATTTTTCAAATTTTGGGATTTAAGCCGACTGCTAAGGAAATAAATATTATCAATGAAATTGACACCAAGAGTAAGATTAAAGACAGAATTGAAACCATAAGAAATGGAGGCGGAAAATTGAAATTTATATCTCCTCAAAAAGATATTTTCAAAAATAATTTAGTTTTAATTGATAGTTTGCTGCCAAACATCTTAGCGGAAATGACGAAATTATTTTTTACAACAAATTTAAATTCAGTAAAAGATTTAACTGAAAATATTAATAGACTAAATCCATTAAATTACGACACTCAATTTGCTCATACTTTTTACGAATATAAAGTTAAACGACTTCTAACCGATGTTGCTTTAGGTATGGTTCCATCCGAAGTTTGGACAGGGCTGTATGATGCTTCGGGTGGCTATTTAGTAGTTAAAGAAAATGGAGATGTTTTGTGCTATCACATTTATAACCGAAATCAATTTGAGGATTATTTATTTGCCAATACAAAACTTGAAACAGCAAGCAGTACACGACACGAATTTGGGAAAATATACGAGGAAGACGGCCAATATTATTTCAAACTGAACTTACAAATTAGGTTCAAGTAAATATGGACAGACGGAGTAACGATAGAAAGAAGCACTGGTAATAACAGCTAGAGTTTCGTGGTGGCTGCAAGCCAAGCCATGAAACTCCCGTTGAACGAAACCGAACATTTTCTGCCCCTTATGGAGTTATCGTTATTGGGTTTTATTATTTTTGAGAGAAATAAATTACCTTATTTTTTACGATTGATAGACATGCTTACATTTGTTTTGAATGTATGCAAATTTAACAAATGATTTTTAACCATATTTAACTATTTACCTTACTTTTTTAATTTGAAACAAATTTCATATTTTGAATTTATCCTTTTTTAAACCTCTTTTTGTTTAGAAGCCCAATCAAAGCATACTAATATTTGGTATTTTGTTAGAAATAATGAGATGAATTTTAATTTTAATCTCCCAACTAATAATCTGAATTACAATGTATATTCATCATTAGGAGGAGCTATTTTTTGCGACAGTAATGGAAATAATATTATATATAGGGATAGCTAGCGAATCAGGCACTATGGCATTATCTTTTGTATGGTTTGTTCCACCCAATATATATTAACACACAAAAAAAGCCTTAAACAATGTTTAAGGCTTCTTTTTTGTGACCCTATCAGGAATCGAACCTGAATCTGAAGTACCGGAAACTTCCATTCTATCCATTGAACCATAGAGCCAAATTTCGTTTTGTTTTAATCCGATACAAATATAAGGCAAACAAATTAGTCTGTGTTATATTTAAACAAAGAAAACCAAAAACCCCTATAATGCCAAAAACCACAAACTTGCGTAAGTGGTCTTTGACAAAAACTAAAACTATGAAAACACCGCTTGAATGTCAGAATAAATTCTGACATTTAAACTCGGCACAAATCTAATACTTTTTATATAATAATACCAAATTATTTTTGATAATTTTTTTGATAAATTTGATACTTTAATCTAAAGCCAATTTTGGTTAAAATAATTAAACCCGTTCTCAAAAAAGTTTCAAACTTTGGTTTCAGTAAATTTATTTACCTTTGCCCTCTAATATGATGATTCAGGTATTAAAATCAAAAATCCACAATGTGAAAATTACATTTACGCAATTAAATTACATCGGAAGCATAACGATAGACGAAGATTTATTGGATGCCGCTAATTTGATTGAAAACGAAAAAGTGCTGATTGTAAACAATAATAATGGTGAACGCATAGAAACCTATATTATAAAAGGCGAAAGAGGCAGTGGAATTGTGGGGCTCAATGGGGCAGCAGCAAGAAGAGGACAAGTTGGAGACGAATTAATCATCATTAGTTTTGCGCTCATGGATTTTGAAATGGCCAAAAGCCACAAGCCGTGGTTGATATTTCCAAATGCAAATAATAAAATATAAGTTTTGGAATTAAAAAAAGTTTTAAAGTTTTAGTTTTCGCAGCCATAGGTGGCTTAATCTTTTATTTTATACAAAAGAGCTTCAACTTCAAAGACTTTTTAATAAACATAAAAAACGCCAATCTTTTTCTAGTGTTCTGTGGCACATTAACAGGCGTTTTAGCCGTATTTATTAGGGCTTTAAGGTGGCAATTAATGTTAACACCACTGGGATACAAAACCAATCTAGCAAATTCATACCATTCAATTATGAGCGGCTATTTGGTTAACCTAGGCATCCCTCGTTCGGGCGAAGTGTATCGTTGCGCTGTTTTTTCAAAAACAGACAAAGTGCCCGTAAACACATTAATAGGCACCGTTTTTAGCGAAAGAATCATAGATTTGTTAATGTTAGCGCTAGTTTCGTTTAGCTGCGTTATGCTTCAATTTGATTTGCTATTTAATTATATAAACGAAAATGTTTTATCTCGTTTCAAATCAAACAACTCCATATTTATATTAATAGCGGTGTTATTAATAGGAGGGATTGGTTTAGTGTTGGTTTCCAAAAAATTAGGAGGCAAATCAAAACTAGGTAATATCATTCAAGGATTTATAACCGGCATAAAAAGTGTTTTTTCAATACAAAAACCTTTCTTATTTATTATATATACGATAGCAATATGGCTTTGTTATCTAATGATGACATATTTCGTAATCATAGCGTTCGATTTTTCTGCCTATCTTGGCATTGGTGGCAGCTTGTCTTCATTGGTTTTTAGCACATTGGGCGTCATTATTCCTGCGCCTGCCGGTATTGCCACGATTGGAAGCATACAACTTGGACTAACCCAAATTTATGCTTTCACTACCCAACATGCAAGCGCTAATGCAATTGTCATGTTTTTTAGCAATTTAGGGATGATAATTATTTCGGGTACTATCAGTTTTATATATATGGCATTTAAAACTAAAATATAACACACAATGCACCATTCTTTAATTCAACGAAAAATAAAACTAATTTCAGAGCTTGTTACGGAAATAGAGAACCTTAAAAAACAAGGAAAATCTATTGTTTTTACTAATGGATGTTTTGATATTTTGCACAAAGGCCATGTAGATTATCTTGCAAAAGCAGCTGATAAAGGCGATGTTTTAATTGTAGCTGTAAATTCAGACGACTCTGTAAAACGATTGGGCAAATCGCCCTCTCGCCCCATACAAGATGAAAACGCCCGCGCCTATTTAATAGCCGCCCTTGAGAGTATTTCTTATGTTTTAATTTTTAACGAAGACACCCCATTTGAAATAATTAGCCTATTGAAACCCAATGTTTTGGTAAAAGGCTCAGATTATGCAGTAGAAAATATTGTTGGTTCAGATATTGTAATTAAAAATGGAGGAAAAGTAGAAACCATAGATTTTATAGAAGGCTATTCCACTAGCAAAATAGAACAAAAAATCAAGTTGTTTTAAACAGAACCATCCTAGCCCTTTTGTTGAAAATTTATTAGTAATCAACTTCCAAAGAGTTGGTTAAAATGTATTACTTTTGCCAAAGGGTTGCTTGTATTAATAAGTCGTTGTAAATTCCACTACTTTTAGACATCATTTAACCACAAAAAAAAAGAGAAATGGAACAGAAATGTAAATATATATTTGTAACCGGAGGCGTTACCTCATCTTTGGGAAAAGGAATTATTTCGGCTTCTTTAGCCAAATTGTTGCAAGCCAGAGGTTACCGTGTAACAATTCAAAAGCTCGACCCATATATAAATGTGGATCCAGGTACGCTAAATCCTTATGAGCATGGAGAATGTTATGTAACCGAAGATGGCGCAGAAACAGATTTGGATTTGGGCCATTACGAAAGGTTTTTGAATGTACCAACTTCAAGGGCAAACAATGTTACAACAGGTAAAATTTATCAAACAGTAATAGAAAACGAAAGAAGAGGCGATTATTTAGGAAAAACGGTTCAGGTTATTCCGCATATTACAGATGAAATCAAAGAATGCATCAAAAAGTTAGGAAACACAGGCGAATTTGATATTGTAATTACAGAAATTGGCGGAACAGTTGGCGATAT
>JBDNIM010000480.1:0-3549 GCA_041688295.1 Bacteroidia bacterium | reverse complement strand
TTTCACACGCTATAAGAATTGAGAAAAAAATAAAGTCGATGAAAAGTGCTACATATATAAAAAACTTAAAACTTTACAGTGAATTAGTTAAGAAAATTAAGGCAGAAACCGCCAGTAAAACTTAATTAAACAAGCAGGCTATTGTTTTTACACAAATTTTCATCGCAAAAAACAATTCTGTTAAATATGTAAATAAATATTAAAATTATATAACATTGCGGGTTTTAAATATCGCACTTTTGTATGTTGTATTATAAGGTTAAACCTGAACAACAAATGAAAATACACCATGCAAAGAATGACAAGAGTTTTAAAAGGTTGAATTTATTAGTCTCTATTAAATACAGAAATATAAATAAACTATGGAAATTAAAAATATTAACACTGATTCGAAAGATATTTTGACGGCTAATTCTAATGAAGAAGCGGCATCAAGGAATTTGGTACACCAAGCATTCATAGATTTTTTTATGGAAGTAACGCTTTTGAGCCGTTTTACCATTCGTTTTTTTAAGCAGGTTTTTACACCTCCGTATGAATTAAAGGAATTTTTAAAACAATGTTATAATATAGGTTACAAATCTTTGCCTCTTGTTGCTATCACAGGATTTATAATGGGTGTCGTTTTAACTATCCAATCGCGCCCTACATTGGCTCAATTTGGAGCCGAATCTTGGTTGCCCTCTATGGTTGGCATTTCTATTATTCGCGAAATTGGACCTGTAATTACGGCCTTGATTTTTGCTGGAAAAGTAGGCTCTGGAATTGGTGCAGAATTGGCTTCTATGAAGGTTACAGAGCAGATAGATGCCATGGAAGCTTCAGGGATTAATCCTTTCAAATATTTGGTTATTACCAGAATTTTAGCCACTACTTTGATGCTGCCTATTCTTGTTCTTATTGCTGATGCCATTGCCCTTGGAGGCTCATGGTTGGCTGTGAATCTTAAAGCCGATGTTAGTTTCTATTTGTATTTTGGAAATGTATTAGAAAAATTGCAATTTATGGATTTAATACCTGCAGTAATCAAAACTTTTTTCTTTGGTTTTGTTGTTGGTCTTATTGGTTGTTTTAAAGGTTTTAATTCTAACAAAGGGACAGAGGGTGTAGGCGAATCGGCCAATTCTGCTGTTGTATACGGCTCTCTTTTAGTATTTATTATGGATATGATAGCTGTTCAAATCACTAGTTTATTCACATAAAAAAATGGAATTGTTAAATATAAATAAAGAAAATAAGATAAGTAATAAGACTAAAGACCAGTCGATAATGGTTGAGGTGGATAAATTATCAAAATCTTTTGGAGAAAAAGTGGTGTTAAAGGATTTTACAATGAAACTTATAAAAGGTGAAAACCTTGTGATTCTCGGAAAATCTGGTAGTGGAAAATCTGTTTTTATAAAATTATTGGTTCGTTTACTAGATTATGATAAGGGTTGTATTAAAATTTTGGATAAAGATGTTGCGCAATTAAATCAGCATGATTTAAACATTCTTAGACAAAAAATTGGTTTTTTATTTCAGAGTGCTGCATTGTATGACTCCATGTCTGTAAAAGAAAATTTGGAATTTCCTATGCGGGTATTAAAAGATGTAACTGCTGAAGAAAAAGAAAAATTGGTAAAAGAAACATTAAGCAATGTTGGATTGGCAGATGCTATTAACAAAAAACCTTCTGAATTATCTGGAGGAATGCGCAAAAGAATTGGTTTGGCACGCACTCTAATTTTAAAACCTGAAATTATATTATACGATGAACCCACAACCGGTTTAGATCCTATTACTTCTAAAGAAATAAGTAAGCTGATACTTGAAATGCAGAAAAAATATAACACTACATCAATAATTATAACCCACGACATGGACTGTGCAAAAATTACTTCTAACAGAGTAATTATATTAAAAGATGGCGCTGTTGGCGCAGAGGGTACTTTTGATGAACTATCAAAATCTGAAGATGCTTTTGTGCATTCTTTCTTCGAATAAATTATTATAAATTAAATTTAAAAATATCGCATGAAAAAAAATAATATCAACTCAATTAAGCTTGGAATCTTTGTTTCCTCAGGTATATTCATCCTCATTGTAGGCATCTATTTTTTAGGTAAAAAACAACAATTATTTAACACGACTATACAAATTAGTGGCATTTTTAAAAACATCAGTGGTTTGCAAGTGGGCAACAATGTGCGCTTTGCGGGTATAAATATTGGAGTGGTAGAAAATATTGAAATGATAGCAGACACAGCAGTAAAGGTAGATTTAATGATAGATGAAAGTATTGTTAAATTTTTAAAAAAAGATGCAAAAGCCATTATTGGTTCTGATGGATTAATGGGTAATAAAATCATCATTTTAACACCAGGTAATAATAGCACAATAAGTATAAAAAACAATGATGTAATAGAAACCATTGTACCTTTTAACATGGACGATATTTTATTAAAATTGAAAGTAACGAGCACTAACTCTGCACAAATTACAAATGATTTGGCGGCTATCATACATAACATCAGTTTGGGGAAAGGCACTATTGGAAAACTATTTATGGACAACAATTTTGCCGATAATATTGACCAATCCGTAGTGCATATTAAATCAGGCGCTAAGGGATTTAAAGACAACATGGAAGCTGCAAAAAGCAATGTTTTGTTAAAAGGTTATTTTAAAAAGAAGGCAAGAGAAAAAAAGAAGAAAGAAGAAAAGAAAACAGAAGAAAAGCTGACGCCTGAGCCAACTGAATAAAATATTAGAAATGCCAGCGGCAATAACATTACAAAATTACAAGATGCGAGCAAAAGGCCGCTCACTTTTTAAAATATAAAACAACTTAAATAGCAGACCCCCAAAAATTTTTTATTTGCCCGTTGAACTATTTTTGAATAAAAGGTTCCTTAATTTGCTAAAGAAAAAATTAAACCTTAAGACTACAAACAACAACAAAAATATTTTATAAAAAAGATGAAGAAAATAATTCTAACAGTCTATTCTATATGTCTAATTGTAGTTTTAAAAGCCCAAACCCCCAAATTGAGCCTGCAATGTGGCAAGTATTATCAACACCCATCGCACAAGTTGTCATAATCTTAATGGCGCTGCGCCAGTGTCTTTTTTTAGATTATAGCGATGTGGTTGCCAATAAAAGTTTAATAAAATTTAATATAACGAACAATATTATGCCACCTTGGGCTGTTGACAATATTTACAGAAAAATGGCGGATAAAAGAAGTGTTTCTGCAATTGAAGAAGCATTTGAGGATTAATGCCGAAATGAAAAAATACCGCTAGCAAAAAATATATAGAACAATAAATTGCACTATTATTTTATACCGAATATGCTTTCAATATAGTCCAATCACCGCTGCGCTTGGTTGTCCTATTTTCAAGCTATGTCTCCGCTCAAGAAATTGTACTTTTTTATTTTACAAAAAAGAATTTCTAAGGCGGAGCTGGCTGGCATTTAAAATAGTTTGGACTATTCTAAAATTAAAATTTGTATAGTTTTAACACAAAAAAAGGCTGCCCTCGGGCAGCCTTTTTCCTATAAGT
>JBDNIM010000479.1:0-1627 GCA_041688295.1 Bacteroidia bacterium | reverse complement strand
TTAGAGGCTGATGTTTTAGTATTTTCTTTCAGAAACAATCCTACGGTTTTGCCCAATCCAAAAGCCTACGGTTGGGTTGAAGTAGCAGAAGATGATAAAACAATCCTTGAAGCTAAAGTAAAGTTTGATATGCCAGACCCATTAAAGAAGCATGCTTATGTGGGTGCATTTTGGTTTAAGAAAGGCGAATATTTTGTAAGTGGTGCAGAAGAGATGATTGCGAATAATACACGCATAAATAATGAGTTTTATGTAGATGAATGTATCAATAATTTAATCCAAATGGGATATAATGCCAAAGTTTTTGAAGTGGACCATTATATTTGTTGGGGCACTCCAAATGATTATAAAACATTTGAATATTGGGAGTCGTATTATAAAATATTGAAACAAAACGACTAGAATGCTTTCCATTGTTCTTCCTTGCTACAACGAAAAAGACAATTTGAATTTTCTATTCAAATCGCTAGACCCATTGGTTTTGCAAAATATAAATATTGAAATCATTTTGGTTGACAACGGTTCAACTGATGGTTCTAAAGCAATATTTGAAGAGGAAATAAAACAACGAAATACTAATATTTTCAAACTTGTAACAGTAAATACTAATTTAGGATACGGACATGGCATATTATGTGGGCTGCGTGCCGCTAAAGGCGATGTTCTTGCCATAACACATGCAGACAGACAAACCGACCCAATGGATGTGCTAAAAGCACTAAATATTTACGAGAAGCACAATGATAGCTATTTGTTAGTGAAAGGTTATAGAAAGAACAGAAGGCTTGGCGAAGCTTTTTTCTCTTATGGCATGGCGCTGTTTTCTTCCATTGTTTTAGGCGAAAGATTAACGGAAGTAAATGCCCAGCCAAAGTTGTTTAGTAAGTCGTTTTTTGATACAATAGAAGAACAAGCACCGATGGATTTTTCACTTGATTTGTATTTATTGTATCGTGTCAAGAAAATTGGCAAAATAGAAAGTTTTCCTGTATTCTTTGCAAAAAGAGTGGCCGGAGAAGCAAAGGGAGGCAGCGGAAGTTCCTTTAAAACCCGTTATAAACTCATTAAGCGTATTTTAAAATATACTTTTGATTTAAGAAAAAAAGTAAAAGCCTAATAGCAAAGAAAACGCAATGGTCGCAATGTGTTTATCTAAAACGGTCTTTTTACCATCCTAGCGACTTAGCTGTGAAACAAAAAATTAAATGCTGAAATTCATCAAATTATACATACTCGAAATCCTTTTTAGTCTTGTTTTCCTGACTTTATCGGGCATACTCAATCTGCAATTTTTAGAGGGCGCAAACGTTAATTTTACTTTTTCAGGGCATGATGAATACCTTACAGTAAGAGAAGTATTTTCCATACTACAACCTTTGTCTTTTAAACATTTTATAATGGCAATTATTTCAGGAGATGTAATGTATTATGGAAGAATCGTATTTTATATCGATGCTTTATTTGCTTACTTGCCCAATAAAATTTGGGGAATAGAGGGGATGGTATATGCCATCAGAATGACCCACGCCATAGAATTGTTGTCAGGGGTTTTGCTCTTGTCTGGTTTTGTGAAAACTTCTTTTGGTAAATTTTTCATATTATTTAGCACACTGATTCTTTACTATAC
>JBDNIM010000478.1:0-2642 GCA_041688295.1 Bacteroidia bacterium | reverse complement strand
TTTGCGTTCGTTACTTAAATAACTGAGTAAACGGGTGTTTTCGTCATCGGGATGGGCAGCTATGTATAAAACACTGCCTGTGATTTGCATTTTTTGAACCTTAAAAAACACTTCGGAAGCGGTTAAAGAAACATTGCTTTGTGCTTGACTACCAATAAAATAGACAATAGAAATAACAAAGAGAGAACACTTTTTTATGAAACGATAAAACATCCACGCAAGATAATAAAAACAATAGACATTGAAAACTTATTAGAAAGAATTACCCTAATGGAAATACTGAAAATATAATTTCTATTGGTTGGGATGTTTCTCTTGGTTTCGAATTAGCAGGCAATGCAGGAATAAAAATACCATTAATTAAAGAATTTACTCTTAAGTGATATGATGGCAATAAAAATTATAAATATATTATGTATATTCGCTTTTATCATAAAGACATTTGCACATATTCACTTGGCAGAAACTAAAGAATCTTTAGAAACAATATTATTATCAAAATATATGCCCTCTAAAGTTAAAAAAGAATAAGGCGTTTGGATTACAATATCCTTATTTTATAAAATTACTATTCTCTTTTTGAAAACTTCAAGTTGACCATTAATGTCTATTCTAATAAAACTATCAGAAATGACCTGATTTCCAATGTAAACCAAAAGTACGCATGATTTCTTTTATTGAAGACCCTTCTATTTTTTCAAAATTCTTAGGTGATTTACTTCCTGAAATATCCGTACAACATATGAATAACAAGAGTTCAAATATGATATAATTAAATTTCAACATAATTTATTCTCTTCCATTAGTTCCTTGTTTAAAAGCAGGATCCTTAGATTCAGTTCCAGGGTTTGTAGTAATATTTACATAACTTGAATCCAATCATTCAATACATGTGCCTTGAGTTCCATCTTCTTTTTTGTAATTTGTTTTTCTTTCATCTCCGTTAAAAGGATTTGAATTATCTCCCTTTATATCTGTAAAATATATAGGATTATCAGAAAAACAAGCATACGGGCTCTCCCAATCTTTTATTACGGGATCCAAATTAAACCTTCTGCCCAATCTACTATCATGCTGCCAAAAATCTGCTGAATATCTGTTTCCTTCCCCACTTATCTCGTCATCCTTTTCCTGTGAGCCAAAGCCGTATCGATATTTTACCCCACTACTAAAACCCCTGTTTGCCATTGCGCTACCAAAGGGGGTTCTATAATAGGAGGATATTGGGGGGTGTTGGTGCATTTATGAATTAGGTTGCAATATTAAGAATAAAGGTTGATTTATAGTATTGCATATTGGGATATTACTAAGAAATTAAATTTTTAAGGTTGGTAGCACATTGGCCCAAGCTAAAAAAACAGCAAACAAATTATTATTTGCACAATATGGATAGATGGGGGCAATTAATAAATATTTATTGTATCAAGTTTCAATAAATTAAAATTTATTCAGTTGCTCATAACTTTTTTTAAAATTATCTTGAAAATATTTAGTGTTGATTTCAGAAGATATTCCATATCCTGCGTAAAACAAAGCAGCGTTAATTGTTTTGAGTTCTTCCTTGGTCATCCTTTTCAAAACATTATGTAATTCGATATCAGAAAACGATGTTAACATTGGCATAAGTAACATTGGAACTTGCTCTGTTGAAGTTACTTCATCAAGGTACTTGTTTAGGAAATTATATAAGCTCCTAGTATCTCTTTTTTCAATAATACTTCTAATGAAAAAATTCACATTCTCATTATCCTTATTTTTAATATATTGAAATAGTTCATCAATATTTGGTAAGTAACAATCATTTGCATTCCATCTAATTTTTGGGGGAAAATTACAACTAATACTAAGCATTGAATCTATTTTTACCTTTTCTGAATTAGTGTAGTTCCCATTGAGGTTCCAAATTGATTTTTCCGCCAGAAAAAAGGTATCTCCATTTGACAAGATAGTTTTCTCTATTTTAATGAGATTAACTTCACCCAAATAACTTGTTTCAAAAAAAGAATCCACTATTGAATTTTTTCCTATGTAAACACAAACATAACTTTTAGGTTCAATGATATTTTGATCTTCTAATAAAATAGGTTGCTCTTTATTTGGCAACTTAATAATGACCTTTTCGTTTGTCGTGTTAAAACAATAACTCAACATAAAAACCAAAAAAAATAATATAAATTTCATAATATTTTAAAATTATTCCGTTCCATTTCCATTGTACTCATATTTAGCATCCTTGTCCCACAATATGGGTTCCGCATCTTTGCTGTTGCTTACCTCCAATGTAACGATGGCTTTAGTTTCTGTTGCAATGTCTTCGAAACTGTGACGATGGTATTCAATGCATTTTAATCCAAATTAAAAAACATTAACAATAGAAAACATTCTCAATGAAGAATGACAAAGCATTTTAAGAAAAAATGGCTTACAACCATTAACTCTTAACCAATCCACCATTAACTCCTAACCAATCTCAGCAATTGGCACTATTTTTTTAACCAAACCTTGCAACACCTTGCCCGGTCCAATTTCAATAAAATTTGTTGCCCCATCTGTAACCATTGCTTGTACACATTGTGTCCATTTTACTGGTGCTGTTAGCTGTTTTAACAAATTGTTTTTTATCTCAATAGGATTGGTTTCTG
>JBDNIM010000477.1:0-6407 GCA_041688295.1 Bacteroidia bacterium | reverse complement strand
GATCAATGGTTAATGATCAATGGTTAATGATCAATGGTTAATGATCAATGGTTAATGATAAGTGGTTAATGATAAATGGATAATGATAAATGGATAAGTGGTTAATGATAAATATTTAATGATCAATGCTGAATTGTTATTGTTGGAATTAATTTGTTGCATTGTCCCAATAGCATTTGCAAGGTGAATTGATAATTGCTAAAATATACAAATTAAAATAAATTTGTTTTATTAAAATAAAAGCATTTAGTTTGTAAAACCGAAAGGTAAAAAAATATTTTGTATTTCTGGTCTAATTACCCTTATCTAATCAAAATATCAAACTCAAACATTTATCACCATGAAACCCATAAAATTATTATTCATCATTAGTTTATTGGCGTTTGCCACAAGTATTCAATCTCAAAATATCATTGACAATGCAAGGTTTTTATATTTAACATTTAACAACAATACAGGAGGCGAAAAGGTATCTATTGAAAGAATACAAAAAATAAATCCTTTATCAAATAGATATACTTTTAATACAGAAACTATTGCAGAAAACAATAATTTGATATATTATTTTAATGGAAAAGACAGTGTTTTGTACTATAATTACGATTTGAATGCTGGCGACACTTTCTTTTTTAAAAGAACAATGGGCATCGATACCATGTTTGTAGATTCTGTTAAATTGATTTTGTTGAATGACAATAAGGCTTATAAACATTGGTATTTAAAATCTTTATACACATCTAATCCAATTGTTTGGGTTAGAGGATTGGGCGAAAAAAAGCTTGCTTGGCTGCGATATGATTTACAATTCATAAATACTCCAAAATTAAAAGCCATTTGCAAAAACGATAGTTTGATTTTTTGGGACAATTCGTTTAATGGGTTTGAACCAAGAAATGTGCAAGCAACATGTGAATTTGACAGTCTTCTAAAAAGAAATAGTTTGACTGCTATTGATTTTTCTTCGTTTGTAGTATTTCCCAATCCAGTCTCAAATAGTATTCAAGTCAATGGAATTGAAAGGGGGCCATATAAAATTTATAACTCAATAGGGCAATTGCAACAAAGCGGTAATTTTGAAAATTCTATCCAAATTGAAAACCTAAAAACAGGATTGTATTTTATTGAAATCGAGCAAAACAATTTTATTTTAAGAGGCAGTTTCCTAAAAGAATAAATCTAGTTTGCTTGTTAATTATAGATTACAGGCAAAATTTCTTTTTAAGCATTTTATCAAAACAGCTATCAAGTGCTAAGCCATTCACAATTCACAATTCACAATTCATCATTCATAATTTTCAATTTTCAATTTTCAATTAACCATTGCACCAACGCCTTAAATATATCGAAAAGTTAATTGATTTATTTTTAGGATGAATAAAGATTGAATTTTCATTCATTTTAATTAAATTTGTTGCCATGATAAAAAACAGTTTGTTGATTTTGGCGTTTAGTGTTTTCACATATATGAACGGTCAATTCTCATCATCAGAAGTAGCAAAAAAAGTAAGTGCATACAAATCGGTCAAATTGTCTATGGATCTTCCCGATTTAACACCAATGGAAATAGAAGGTATTCGTTGTTTGATTCGTGCAGCCGAACAAATAGACGAGATTTTTAAAATACAAGCTTACGCTGGAAATCCTTTAACAGATACTATCACAGATTTTAATTTATTAACTTACATGAAAATAAATTATGGCCCTTGGGATAGATTGAATAATAACCTGCCCTTCATAAAAGGAATAGGAGAAAAACCGTTGGGTGCAAATTTTTATCCTGTTAATATGAGACAGTCAGAATTTGACAGTCTTCAAGATGAAAGAAAAAACAGTCCTTACACTATTTTAGTAAGAGAAAATAATCAGCTTACAGTGATTCCATATAACGAAGCATATAATGTTCAGTTAGGTCAAGCTTTTCAATTTTTAAATATGGCTTCCGATATGTTTTCTTTTACTGATAAAGAATTTAGTTCTTTTTTGAAATCAAGAGCCCAAGCGTTATTTAATAATGAATACGATGCAAGCGATAGGCTTTGGTTAGATATGAAATCTAATAGGTTTGACATAATAATAGGACCTATTGAAAATTATGAAGATAAATTATATGGAATTAAAACGGCTTATGAAGCCTACATTTTAGTAAAAGATGTTGAATGGAGCAAGAAACTTGAAAAATATGTTGCTTTTCTTCCCGAATTACAAAAAAAATTGCCTGTTGATGCAAAATATAAAACTGAAAAATCAGGCAGCAGCAGTCAGTTGAATGCTTACGATGTATTATTTTATGCAGGCGATTGCAATTCTGGCAGTAAAACAATTGCAGTAAATCTTCCAAATGACGAAGTTTTACAATTAGAGAAAGGCACAAGAAGAAGTCAATTAAAAAATGCAATGAAAGCCAAATTTGATTATATCCTATTGCCAATTGCCAATGAATTGATTGTGCCTGAGCAGCGCAAACATGTGCTTTTTAATGCTTTTTTCACCAACACAATGTTTCACGAAGTGGCGCATGGCTTGGGTATTAAAAATACAATTAACAAAGAAGGAACCGTAAAAGATGCCCTTGGCGCAAACTACAGCCCTTTGGAAGAAGGAAAAGCAGATATTTTAGGACTGTTTATGGTGACGGAGTTGCACAATAAAAAAGTATTAACAGAAGGCGAATTAATGGATTATTATGTTACCTACATTGCTGGAATCATTCGTTCAGTAAGGTTTGGTGCTGCAAGCGCACATGGAAAGGCAAACATGGTTTGTTTCAATGTTTTTAATGAATACAAGGCTTTTACTAAAGATGATAAAACCGGATTTTATACCGTAAATGCTGAAAACACCAAAGCCGCCATGACCTATTTATCAGGATTAATCCTAAAAATACAAGGCGATGGCGATGCTGTAGCTTTTAACAGACTTTTAGAAGAAAAAGGAAATGTGCCTGCCTTTCTTCAAAATGACTTAAATTTGTTAAGCAAAAAATCAATACCAATAGATTTGGTTTTTGAACAAGGTGAATTTATTTTTAATGAAAAATAATAAACACGAAACAAAAAGTTTGGCACGCATTTCTCATTAAATTATTAACCAACCCCCATGAAAAAAATAAAATATTTATTCTACTTCCTTCCAGCTATCGTTCTTTTGTCTTTAGCATTTTGTTTTAAAGGTCAATCAAAATCAAAAGATGACGAGCAAATTGCGCCAGCATTGGTAGAAATTTTAGAAAGTTACCATTATGAACCCAAAGCTGTAAACGATGCTTTCTCTAAAGTGTTTTTCGTTGAATATATCAAAAAACTGGATGCAGGCAAACGGTTTTTTATTCAACCAAACATAACAGAATTAGCCAAATATGAAACCGATATTGACAACCAATTGAAAAACGGACAATACGAATATTTTGAAAATGTTAATAAAATTCATGCCGAAAAAATTATTGTTATTGAAAATTGGTACAAAGAAATTTTGAAATCTAAGTTTGATTTTAATGCAAAAGAGTTTTTAGAAATAAACGAAGACAGTGCTTCTTTTTTTAATACTGATATTGAGTTAAAAGCCTATTGGGTAAAGTTTTTGAAACAACAAACCCTCGAAAAATTGGCCAGAAAGCTTGATGTTCAAGAAAAAGCACAAAGCAGAAAAGACACTGTTTTTAAAATTAAATCTTTTGATACTTTAGAGTTGGAAAGTAGAAATGAGGTATTGAAAACCCAAAATGATTGGACTGAAAGATTGAAAAAATTTGACAGAAAAGACCGTTTGACAATGTATCACAACACTTTGACTGAAATTTTTGACTTACACACCAACTATTTTCCACCGCAAGACAAAGAAAATTTTGATATCAGAATGAGTGGTAAACTTGAGGGCATTGGTGCTCAATTGCAAGAAAAAGATGGATTAATTAAAGTGATGAATATTGTTCCGGGTAGCCCTAGCTATAAACAAGGACAATTAAAAGCTGGGTATTTTATTATAAAAGTGGCGCAAGGCAATGGCGAAGCTGTTGATGTAACCAATATGAAAATGGACGATGCAATTCAATTAATTAGAGGTAAAAAAGGTACTGAAGTGAGATTGACCGTTAAAAAACCAGATGAATCCATTATGGTTATTCCTATCATAAGAGATGTTGTTGTGATGGAAGATAGCTATGCCAAATCACTTATTATTGAAGACGAAAGAATAAAATATGGCTATATTAATTTGCCTTCTTTTTATTTAGACATGAATGACAGAAATGGCCGTTCGTGCTCAAGAGATGTGAAAGAGGAAATAGAAAAATTGAAAGCCGATGGGGTAAAAGGAATTATTCTTGATTTAAGAGATAATGGAGGCGGTTCATTAAGCGATGTTGTGGACATTGGTGGGTTTTTTATTGACAAAGGCCCAGTTACATTAGTGAAATCAAGGGGTAAAAAACCCGAAATATTAGCAGACAAAGAAAGTGGTGTTTTATGGGATGGGCCGCTAACAATTATGGTTAATGAAAACAGTGCTTCTGCTTCCGAAATTTTGGCAGCAGCCATGCAAGATTATAAACGGGCTATTATTATTGGTTCATCTACTTATGGAAAAGGCACCGTGCAAAGATTTGTTGATTTGGACGATATGTTTCAGCAAATGATTAATAGTGGAAAGGCTGGTTCATTAAAAATAACAATACAAAAATTTTATAGAATTAATGGCTCTACAACGCAGAAACTAGGGGTTATTCCCGATGTAATAATTCCAGATAGATACAAATACCTTAGTTATGGCGAAAAAGAAAGTAAATTTGCGCTTGAGGCAGATAAAATTGCTGCGGCAGATTATAAAATTGACAAAACTAATCAAAAGAAAATAGAAAAAGCGAAAGAGAAGAGCGACAAACGCATTAAATCTAGTGATATTTTTAATGAAATAGAACAAGTGGCTTTAAAAGTGAAAGCGCAAAGCAATAAAACCAAATTCACTTTAAATTTAGCAGAATACCGTGAAGAGATGCGAAAAAATGAAGTGGACAACAAAAAGTATGAAGAGTTGTACAAAAAAATTAAACCATTTGTAATGCTAAATGCAAAACAGGACAACGATATAATGGGCACCGATAGTTTAAAGGTTAAAATTAAAAAAGATTGGAATAAAAATTTTGAAAAAGATATTTATATTCACGAAGCTTTAAATGTTTTAAACGATTTAAATTAGATTTTAAAGTAATAAAAGAAACATGGAGATTTCAGAACCTAAAGAATGGAAAGATTATGAACTTATTGATTGCGGTAATTTTGAAAAGCTAGAACGATTTGGTCAATATATTTTAATAAGACCAGAGCCGCAAGCATTGTGGGACAAGCAATTAAGCTATTCTGATTGGTTGAAAATGGCACACGCAAAGTTTGAAAGAGACAATTCTAAAAAAAGCCACAGAGACACGCAAAACGATAATGGCGGGTGGCAGTTTTTAAAATCCATGCCCAAGAATTGGGAAATTGGTTACCAAGACCTTGATTTTAAAATGAAGTTGTCTTTAACCTCGTTTGGGCACTTAGGTGTTTTTCCTGAGCAATTTGAAAATTGGCATTATATTCACAATCAAATAAAACGATTAGGCAACAAACCAAAGGTGTTGAACTTATTTGCCTACACTGGTGCTGCAAGCATTGTTGCGGCAAAGGCAGGGGCAGACATTACGCATTTAGATGCTGTTAAAAATGTTGTTACATGGGCCAATGAAAACAAGCAACTGTCCAATGCGCCCGACATTCGATGGATGGTTGATGATGCACTTAAGTATGTTAAAAGACAAGCCAATAAAGGTCAGTTTTTTCAAGGGATAATAATTGATCCGCCAGCTTATGGGAGAGGACCCGGGGGCGAAAAATGGGTGTTGGAAGAGCAGATTAATGAGTTGATGCAATATTGTTCTCAATTGGCAGATAAAGAATCTTTTTTCTCTCTTCTAAATTTATACAGTATGGGATTGAGTGGCACAATTGGTGTCAATTTATACAAATCTCATTTTGGACTAAAAGCAGAGTGGGGCGAAAATATTTTGACCACCCCACAAGGCTATCAATTGCCTTTGTGCACTTGGGTGCACTGTCAGCGTTAGGTTTTTTTTAAAAATCTAATATTCTTTGCTATTGAAAACACTTTAGGCAGAATGATGTTTTTCTAGCATTTTAAAAAGAGGGTTGTTTTAAAAATCCCAAAACTTTCTTATTTTTGCTTTTGAAATTGAACATAGAATTTACATACATTATCAATGCTGTATGAAATAGAGATTAAAATATTTGAAGAAAAAAAGTTTGAACCCTTTGGGATGAAGCCTAAGAAGAATGATTTTTTTCTATTGTAGATACGGCAGAAGTGCTAGCGGAAAGTCCAACTTCGAGAGCTAGGCAGATATTTGCCGTTGGACT